>DUQX01000146.1 GCA_012837615.1 Bacillota bacterium
CGCTGTTTCCCAATATATCATCCAGATAAAACTTGGCGACAAGGCCTTTTTCATATGTTTTTTTTCTAATTTTTTCTTCTGCCTCTTGGATCGCGCTAACATCCTTAAAAGTAGCTACAGCACCGGCTACCTCGTTATTAACAATAAGGGGAACCATATTGGTAACAACTTTAACTTCCCTAATTGCATGTATCTGGTTTATTTCGGGCTTTCCGCTTTGGAGAACTTTAGAAATACCATCATTCGGCAATACTTTTTCGATGGGGCACCCAATAGCCGCTTTTCGTGATACTTTGGTAATTTTTTCGGCTTGTGGATTTATTACTGTAACTATCCCGTTTTTATCGGTAGCCACAATTCCTTCATGTGCGAAGTCCATGATAATGCGAAACCTTTCCGCTCTTTCAGATTCCTTTTTTTTGGATAGAGCAATACTTATCGCGGTTGCCAAGGCTCTATTTACCCCATCTTCTGAGTATATCAGCGTAGCATGCATCCCCAATTTATTTGCAAGCTCAAAAACAAGTCCGGGTCCGATAATATTGTCAACACCCTCTTTAAACAACTTATTTAATATTTTTTCCGCTTCAAAAGGATTATTATAGCTTAACTGTTTGACGGAAACCGTTAAAATATCCTGAATCTCATGGAGATATTGGATTTTATTATTATTATGCGTTACAATGCTTATCTTATTTGAATATTCTTTGGCTTTTTTTAACGCTAAAAGTATATCGTAACCTGTTACTTTTATTTCAACAACAGGATTGGATAGAGGACACGACAAGGAAGAAAAATTTCCCGAACAAACAAAAACATCCGCTTCACTGTTTTTTTCCATTTTCCCTGCAATTTTTATTGCATCTTCAATAAGCTTATCAATTATCTTGATATCTGCCGAGTTAGAAAATTTGTGCTTATTTTTTTCAATTAAAGAAGTTAATTCACCATAGCTCATACAAGCAATAACCGGCTTCATTTATATACCCCCCCTAAGGCATTGGAATATAAGCTTGTCTCTTTGTCCTTTAGTACTATATATAGGATAGAAGGCCTGTATTTCCTGCCGGTAAATTTGGGAAGCTCGAACTGCATTTTAGAACTGCATTTAAAAGACTCTATTCCACCAAGATAACGGTCCCCTTGCTCGTTATAACCTTGTGCTTTGAACCCAAGAGCAGACGAACCGAAACAGAACGGTACACAATAACGGATTGTTACTATTAGCCAAACACAGCGATCGAGTAGATGCAATTCTACAAATAATCCCCGCTTTCTCTTTTTACCAGGGCAAAAATGAGCTCTCCGGAGGCAGCAAGCTTTTTACCTACCCAGGCCCGGCCTTTACCACGGCCGACAGCACCTTTTAACCCGGTCAGGGCGACCTCAATAGTGAGCGTATCCCCGGGGCGAACGACTTCCCGGAAACGAAGCCTGTCTATCCCCCTGAAGAGGGCAATTTTGTCTTTAAATTCATCCCGGCTGAGCAACGCAACCGCGCCTACCTGAGCCATCGCCTCCACGATGAGGACGCCCGGCATGACCGGATTTCCCGGGAAATGCCCCTGGAAAAAAGATTCATTGATAGAAACATTCTTTATCCCCACTGCCTTTTCGCCCGCAACAACCTCCAGTATCCTGTCAACCATAAAAAATGGGTAACG
>DUQX01000147.1 GCA_012837615.1 Bacillota bacterium
ATTTTATCGTCATGCTGGAGGGTAATTTTCATAAGGAACAGGCCTCTTACTTCGTAGGAAACCTGCAAATCGGCGCCAGCGATTATTACCAGGGGATAGTCTATCCCGAAAAAGAAGGCACGCTTTCTGGCAAGCTGGTTTTTTCCTATATCGATAACAATAACAGGGAAGTCCAGGTCGAGGAGCCCTTTCAGCTTGAAGTCCTGGGAGCCCGGGCAATGGAACCCATGCCCGGGGATATGCCTCCGGAAATGATGGATCCCGGTGCAAAGGCCGGAGGGGGGTCCACTAAAAAGATTTTCTTCTACGTTATACCAATCGTTATTCTGGCTGCCATAGCCATCTTCCTCTGGAGAAGGAAAAAGAAAAAGCAAATGGAAGACGAGGAGTTATTGGATGCGTAAACTGGATATCATATCAATGGCCAATAAAAACCTCTGGCGGCGCAAGGCCAGGACCATACTGACCTGCCTGGGCGTGGTTATCGGCACCGCCTCGATTGTTGTCATGATATCGCTGGGCATCGGCCTGAAAGTAAGTATGGAAGAGAGCATGGCACAGTGGGGCAGCCTCAATATCATTCGCATCCACCCGGGGATGCAGTACGACCGCGAGGGCAACCCCATAGGAGAAGCGCGGCGCCTCAACGATGAAACACTGGCGGAACTGAAGGGCATTGACGGGGTCGTAGCCATTTCCCCCGCTTATGAAATCTCGGGGGAATCCCGCCTAGGGCGTAAGCGGGGGCACCTCAACATCGTGGGATTGGATCTGGAAGCAATGGAGGACCTGGAATTCTCCGTTGCACACGGCCGCCTGCCCACTGCGGAAGAGCGCTTTACCATCGTTGCAGGCTCGCAAGTGATCAATAACTTCTGGGATGAGCGGGCTCCCCGCTCACGCATGGTCCACGAAATAATGCCCGAACAGCAAGATCCGGCAGAGCTGCTCAACCAGAGAATCACCGTATCAATTTTCAACCACAACAACCCGGAAAACAAGAAAAACTACAATTTCATGGTAGTGGGTGTGCTTGATGAGAAGAATATGGACCGCTCCTGGCAAGTTTTTGCTGCGCTGGATGACGTCAAGCGCATTCGCGATTTCATGACACAGGGCAGCAGAGGGGGGAGTACAGGCGCCTCTCCTCCCGGAATGGCTATGGTCATCGCCAAGGAAATGGGGGTTTCTGCCTCTTCCCGGCGCGGCGAAGATACGAGCAATGATTACAATTACATTTTAGTCCGGACAGAGGATGTCGCTCAAACTAAAAAGGTTTCTGCAGAACTGCGTGACAGGGGTTTTAACGCCTATTCCATGGCGGATTCGCTGGAAGGTATCGAACAGACCTCCAGAACCATCCAGGCAGTTTTGGGCGGTATCGGGGGAATCACCCTTTTTGTAGCAGCTATAGGAATTACCAATACCATGGTCATGTCTATCTATGAGCGGACCCGTGAAATAGGCATCATCAAGGTTATCGGGGCTTCTTTTGCCGATGTGCGGGCAATTTTCCTCGCCGAAGCCTCGCTCATCGGCTTTATCGGGGGCATTGCAGGGCTGGGACTAAGTTACCTGGCTTCCTATATTTTAAATACGATAGCCGCCGGTTATCTGCAAAGCGGTATGGGCATGATGGGAAACACCCCGGGAAAAATCTCCGTTATCCCCGTCTGGCTGGCTGCCGGGGCGCTTGGTTTTGCTATTTTTATCGGCCTGGCCTCGGGGCTTTACCCGGCAAACCGGGCAATCAAGCTTAGCCCCATCGTGGCTATCAGAAACGAATAAAGGAATATAATTCGTTCATAATAAAATTCATATTTATAAAGTGCCGGTCAAAAGCCAGCACTTTTTTTATCCCGTACAGCTGCATAAGAGCAAAACTGCTGCAATCGGTAAAGGAAAAATCTTGAACAGCATATTTTTTGAAGAACTGCCATGCTTTTTCCCTGATCTCTTTATCTGCTTCAAGAAAATTAACCACCTTGCTTTGAAGCAGGGATTCAGCTAGCTCGAGGGCATGTGAATGGCCTATTCTCATCCTAACCAGCGTAATAGTCCCATCAAAAATATAGCCTGAAACAAAAAGCTTCACTGGTTGAGAAGCTGCCTTTTTCCACAATATACTCGCTTGATGATGGTTTATATCCTTTACATTATAAAGAGCACACCAAAAAGATGTATCAACAAAGTAGTTCATTCTCTTTGACTACCTTTCCCGAGGGAATAAAGGTAGCGGTCATGCTCTGTTGATAAATCATCATCCTCGCTCAACCCTTTGCCCGCAATTTTCCAAATCGGATCATCCGGAAGGACCTTAGCTTTTTCCTCTTCATCCAGGTATTTCTGCAGGGATTCCCTTATATACTGCGCCATAGGCTTTCCATCGGATTTGAAGCGCCTTTTTAATCGATTGTAAAGATCTTCAGGAAGATAAATTTGCGTTCTGATGCTCACTTGGTATCCCTCCTTTTAATGTATACATTACACATTAAGGGCTGCTTTTTTGTCAAATATAGGGCCGTGCACAGGCTCTCCGGTTTCTGCTATAATAAATTGGGTGATTGAGATGAATAATAATCGTTACATAAATAACCTTTACATAACTTTGCTGCTCATTGTATTTCTAATGTTCCTGGCTGCCGGCATCTGGTGGTATTATTATGTACATGCTTTTGTGGCCCTCCCTTATAACGACGCCCTGGATTATGCCAGTATGGCAAGGAATATCAGCCTGGGAAGGGGCTTTACCTCCAGATACATCACGCCCTTGAGCCTGGTCCACGCCGGGGCGCCTTATCCTAACCTCTGGCGAGCCCCCCTGTGGCCCCTTTTCCTGGCAGGGTGTTTTAAAATCTTCAGCGCCACCGATACCGTCGCCGCAGGGGCCGGCGCATTTTTTTATATTGCTGCCATCCCCCCCCTTTTCCTGCTCTCCAGGAAAATCACGGGAAGCAAGACGGCAGCCTTTTGCACCTGCCTGCTCTGCATCTTTAGCCCGCAGGCCCTCTTTTACAGCCTTTCGGGAATGACAGAACCAATGTCCCTTTTTTTTATGGCCCTCTGGGTTTATCTCCTGCTGAAAGCCCCCGGAAGGGGCCGGGGCTTTTTTCTATTCTGTGGGGCGGTAGCCGGAGTCTTTTATCTGACCCGTTACAACGCAATCATTTTCCTACCCCTTTCGTGTCTTTATCTGTGGTGGACCTCCGGGGAGGATAATAAAAAGAAAGCGCTGCAACTCACCCTTTATCTGGGCGGCTGGCTGTTTGCCGTCTCCCCCTGGCTCTGGCGCAATTACCTGGTGGCGGGGAACCCCTTTTTTTCGCTGCAATCCTACGAACCGGCCATGTTTACAGCCTCCTACCCCGCTTATACCCTATACATGCTGCCGCAGATCATCAATGTAAAAGATTTTATCTTACAACACCCCGGAGAATTACTGCTCAAGATCAAGGAGGGAGCGAGTATTTTTTTGCGGGGAGCCTTTGATCCGTCATTTGCCGGCACAGCCCCCTTTCTGGCGGCATTTTCCCTGCCGGGAGTCTTTCTCCCCGCCAGGGGAAGAAGCAAGGTTAAAAAACTGAAACTCTTTGTCGCCTCCTGTTTCTTTGCCCAGCTGGCGGCTCTTTTGTTTGTGCATTACATACCGCGCCTTTTCTTTATTTTCATGCCTTTTTATATCATCTTCGCCCTGCTTTTTCTGAAACACTGCCTGGCATTTCTAAAAAGCCCGCCCTTAAAAGCTTTTCTGCTGGCAGGTGTTGTAACAGTAGCCTTTTTTTTCAATATGCCCGCATGGCACGAACCAAACACCCGCCTTGACTGGCCACAGGCCTACGCTGGGCCAATCGAGGATGCTTCCCTTCACATATCTCCGGAAGGAGTGGTCATCTCCAACGACGGCCATATCCTCAGCTGGTACGCCGACCGCCTGGCTATAAAAATGCCCGTCCGGTTGGAGCAGATAAGCGAACTGGAAAAGCTGGCCCCAGTTGAAGGAATCTGGCTCAGCAACCGCTTCAAATGGGGAAACACTCCCGAAGCAGATGCAGAATGGCTGGAAATTATGCGCCAGAAACCGCAAAAACTGGGCAATTTCTTCCTTTTTTCTGCCTACGAAGACGGCTCCCTGCTTTACCTTAAAACTCTCTTACACCCTGAGCAATAAAAGCAAAGGTTACAGAACTACATGTGCCAAAAATGTTTCCTCGCATTACGGGATATCAATTCACCCTTTGCCATCTATCACAAACAGCTATACCCCTACAATCCATTTTATAGAAAAATTACATGCAGGAAACAGAAGATTGCAGATAGAATTAAAGTAGAATATAGTTAATGCTCCATTTTTTAATAGTAATTACACCATAATATACAACTGCTACGGAGAACGGTTCGAGCTCTTCTACGCTTGTGATTTTTTATCCCAAAAAGGAGTATGCCATTGGAGCCAACAATAATTATCAATATCAAAAACTGCTGCGGCTGCAATCTATGCGTATTGTTCTGTTCCTGGCGACGGGCAAAGTATTTTGAACCCGGTAAAGCTGCAATTCAAGTCAATAAAGACTATAAAAGAAATCGTTATCAGATCGTGCTGGACGAAGAAAAATGCGACCGCTGCATGCTCTGCGTTGCCCAATGCCCTACCGGCACGCTGCTAAAGGGGGAAAAGTAATGACTGTCCTACTTAAAGTAGATCTCACTTCCGGAAAGATTGAAACCGAAGATATCACCGCGCTTCAGCACCGCTACCTGGGCGGGCTTGGAATCAACAGCAAATTGGCCGCCGACCTTATACCTCCCCGCTGTTCCCCTTTCGATGAAGAAAATGTTCTGCTGGTGGGCACCGGCTCCCTGGTGGGAACACTTCTACCAACAGCAAGCCGCACGGATATTACATCAAAATCCCCCTTAAGCGGAAGATACGGCAGCTCTAATTCTGGCGGCGAATGGGGAGTAAAACTGCGCCTGGCCGGATACGATCACCTGGCCATAAGGGGAAAAGCAAAGCGACCGGCTATTTTATACATCGATAATGGAAGCGTTTACCTGGAGGAAGCAGCGTATCTCTGGGGGGAGGATACCTGGTTTACAGTAGACTGGATCAAGGAGAACAAGGGCAATGACTTTGAGGTCGCTGCCATCGGCCCGGCCGGGGAAAACCTGGTCGCCTTTGCCAGTATCCAGAACAACTACTATGATTCCTGGGGCCGCAACGGGATGGGAGCGGTCATGGGCAGTAAAAACTTAAAAGCTATTGCTATCAGGGGAAGCGGCAAGATAGAGGTAGCCTGTGCGGAGTATTTTAACAAAATCTGCCGGGAAGCCTTTGAAAAGGTAAAAAATGATGATAGCTTCGGTTGGACGAATAAATACGGCAGCATGATAGCCTCCACGCCTTACAATAAAATAGGGGCACTACCGGGACGCAATTTTACAAGAGGAGCCCTGGATGGCTGGGAGGAAACCAGGGGGAGAAAAATCTTCGCCGAGAAGTACAAAGAAAAAAGCATGGCCTGCCACTCCTGCCCCATCGCCTGTTCACACTGGTCAAAGGTAAAAGAGGGGCCCTTTAAAAACTACGAAACTAAAGGCCTTGAAGTTACTTTTGTGTTTGAATTCGGCGCAAAATTGGATATCGCCTCCATTCCGGAAATATTCAAGTGTGTGGAGCTCTGCAACCGCATGGGAATGGATGTTATCTCCAGCGCCTCCGTCATCGCCTATCTCGTTGAATGCTGCGAGAAAAATATTATTAAAAGCAGCGACATCGGTTTTACGCCAACCTGGAATGACTATAAGGGCACCTTGAAGCTGCTGCACCTCATAGCGTATAAGGAGGGTATCGGGAATGTTCTCTCCGGAGGCGTCAAACGCGCTGCGGGACAAATCCCCGGAAGCGAATACTACGCCATGCACATTAAAGGCGTAGAGATCCCCGTCCGGGACCCGCGGGCCAAATGCGATATCTGGTCCCTAGGCTATCTGACAAATACAAGAGGAGGTGATCACCTGCGGGCGCGTTCACCGGTAGAAATATTCGCTGCCGGATTTATCGACCATGAAAACGAAGAACTGGGCCTGACCCCGGAGCAAATTGATGAGCTGGATATGCCCCCGGCTTTAAAGGAAAAGATCTTCGGCACCCCTCCGTCCCGCGTGCATATACCGCAGATGATCAGATATGCGGAGGATCTAATTACAATCATCAATTCCGTCGGCTTCTGCATCCGCCCACCTGTCCTTAGAAGCCTGGGTCCGGACTTTTACGCCCGCGCCTTAAACGCTGTAACGGGAAGTAATTATACAGCCGATTCAGTTCTATCAGCCGCAGGCAAAATTTGGGAACTACAGCACCATTTTAATCAGCGGGAGGGAGAAACCATCTCCGAATATAAATTTCCGGAAAGGTTTTACCGTGAACCCCTGCCCCGGCTTGAAGGCAAACCCCATCCTCCGCTCTCGGAGAAAAACGTGCAAAATATAATCGAGACTTATTTAAAAATCAGGAAAGAAGAGATCTAGCGCATATAGGAAGGGAAAATATTGGAATAATGTTGTATTCCAATGTTAATAAGGAAATACTACTCAGGGACCAGGACGCAATCATATAAATAATACCAAATTGTCAAAGGCTTCTGTATCTGATATAAGTAAAAGGTAACTGCTCAGCTATGAGCAAGATTGTCAGGTTATCAGATTATCATCCTGAGCGTTAGCGAAGGATCCTTACTCTTCAAAAATAAGCTTTATTAGTATATATCTGTTCATTGGGCACTTACGTTAAATCATACTTGCAGATAAAAGTATAAACCAGGCATAGGTACGATACGAGCTGGGCACAGAACAGGCAAAGGTACGGACAAAGGTACGGACAAAGATAAAATAGTATGCTCGCTCATTCGCAGCCGCCAAGTATATCGTTTTAGTAGTATCATTAAATTTTCAATTGAGGTGTTCTTCTATGAATTTTTATGTAAGCGAGGAAATTTTTGAGAAATTCCCTAACTTCTGTGTAGCAGTAATTGTCGGAGAGGGTATCGACAACACCGGCACTGATCCGGAAACAGAGAGAATCATGGCCACCGCCGTAAACAATGCTCACAATCTCCTCCAGGATGCCAACGTCAAAGAACGCAAGGAAGTATTAGTTTGGAGAGAAGCCTTTCAGCTTCTCGGAATTAATCCCAACAAGTACCCCTCATCGATCGAGGCACTGTTAAAACGAATAGCAAAAAAACCACAGTTCCCGGGCATCAATAACGTCGTAAACCTTGTAAATGCCGTGGGAATAAAAAACATGGTTCCCATAGGAGCACACGACATAGATAAGATGCAGGGCGATATTCAAATCCGCTTCAGCCGGGAAGGGGAACGCTTTACCCCCTTCAACAGCACTGAGCAAGAAGAAGTCCCGCCGGGAGAACCGGTCTATGCAGATGACCTGGAGGTAAGGACAAGAATGTGGGTCTGGAGGCAAGGGGAAAAAGCCAAAATAACGCCCACTTCTTCCAGAATCTTTTTCCCAATTGACGGTTTTAAAGAAAAAACAGAGAAAAACGTCATTTCCGCCAGGGAGGAACTGGCAGATTACTTGAAAAGGTTCTTCCGGTGCACGATCAGGACTTACTGGATTGATAAAAATTCCCCGCGGGCAAACTTGGAGGAATGAGTAAAATGAAATTGATTACACTGGACTTTGAAGGAACGCTGGTCAACTTTCAATGGAACCTGGAGAAAGCCAGGGAAGAAGTTTTGAATGCTCTTGTCGAAAAAGGTATTTCCCGGGAAATATTTCGCACAGCGAATTATGCTGCAATCTATAACATGGTCAGGGAAAAAAGTAAAGCGTGGGGTTTTGACAGCAATCACTTAATTTCGCTGATCGATCAGATCTATGATTTCTATGATATGGACGCCGCTTCCCGCTGGAAGCCGGTAGAAGGACTTTACGATGTACTAGAGCAGTTGAAGGTATACAAAATCGCGCTGGTAACAAATGTGGGGAAAAAAGGGTTAACAAAAGCACTGGCACAACACGGTCTTGAAAACAGCTTTGACCTGATCATTACCCGAAACGATACGCACTTTCTCAAACCGGCAGGCGATGCCCTTCTCCAGGCTATAGATCGGGCAGGGGCAATAAAGGAAAACACCATTCATATAGGCGACAGCCTCGCTGATCTTTTTGCCGCAAGAGCAGCCGGCATAAAATGCGGGATAGTCCTGGGAGGAGAACACGAACCCGGGATCCTGCTCCGAGAGAAGCCGAATATTGTCATGGAACAATTAACAGAACTCCCCTCGGCCTTAAAAAAAATAAACTTTTAGCCAAGAAAACCCGGGAAACGACAGAATATTTTTGATTGCAACATCCCTTCAATTGTTTTAGGCAGGGTAACCAAAAAAGCAAGAAGAGCAATAGCCTCTCTAGATAAGATAAAACATGGGAAATACCGTTTAAGCTTAAAACTCTTCGAATTTCGGAATTAAAAAGAAAAACGAGGCAGATGATTAATCTGGCTCGTTTTTAGTTACATTTTTTATAAACGGGATATATGGTCTATAAACTATCCAATTACTTGTGTTTAAATATCAAAAGTAGCTTCATCAATCAAAATTACTGCAGCATAATACAAGCGCCAATTGGGCTTAAGTATCAAAAGCAATCAGCGATTATAACGGGCTAATCGATTAATGTTTAAGCTGTCTCTCTCCTTGCTTTTAGCAAATAACTTCGTCCCTTACCAGTTCTCGCAGAGCAGCTCAAAGTGAGCCTGCGGGTGTGCACAGGCGGGGCAGATTTTAGGTGCTTCATTCCCTTCATGCACATAACCGCAGTTACGGCACTGCCAGAGGACGCTTTCTTCTTTTTTAAAGACCGTGCCATCTTCAAGATTGGAAAGAAGCTTCTTAAAACGCTTCTCATGTTGTCTCTCGGCAACAGCGATGGCCTCGAAAATTCCCGCGATTTCCTCAAAACCCTCTTCCCGGGCGACCTTCGCAAAGGAAGGATACATATCCGTCCACTCTTCATTCTCCCCATTGGCAGCAGCTCTTAGATTTTCTGCGGTCGTCCCGATAACTCCAGCCGGAAAAGCACCCTGTACTTCTACCTCGCCGCCCTCTAGCAACTTAAACAATCGCTTGGCATGTTCTTTTTCCTGATTAGCCGTCTCCTCAAAGATCGCACTTATCTGCACGAACCCTTCACTCCTAGCTTTACTGGAATAATAAGAATAGCGGTTACGGGCCTGCGACTCCCCGACAAAAGCTGCTAAAATGTTTTTTTCTGTTTTTGATCCTTTTAGCGACATACCTGCTTATCTCCTTCCATTTATTATTTTTTAACACACCTTAATAATTAATATTAATTATTAATTGCTATATATTCTACACCCCTTGGAAAATTCCTTCTTATTTTTTGTTTTTACCAAAAAAATTTTTGAAGTAAAAAAAGAAAATACCTGGCGCTTGAAATTATGATTCCCGTAATATGATTCCCGTACATGTAATATTAATATTCCCTAATATTCCCTTAGAGGAAGGTCAGCAAGAGAATATAAAATTGCTTCACATTATATGCTCCTTATATGCTCCCGTACAATCGAAACATCTTTCCCCATTTGGATTCATTCATCCATTTTCTGACAATTTTTTTCCCGCGCAAGGGATACCAGAGCCTGTCATGATAAATAGACGACCCAAAGACAAAAAGGTACAGCAGGGGCGTCTGGAAGAAAAGCTTTTGAAAGCGCCTCAATGGCCCGAACCAAAGCAGATCCCCTACCCTGCTGGCAGTATTGTCACCGACACTAAAAGCATAGTTTATCCCGCTTATATCTTCTCCCACGACTTCAATTTCCTCCAACCTGCCGGTTCCAAGTCCTTCCTCATGTGCCAGCCGGATATAGCCTATCTCCATGGGGTCAAATCCCATCATCTTTGCCGCCACGGCATCTATGGCAACGCTGTCACCGCTGGCAAGAATATAATCCTTCTCTATAGGTATCATCGTGCGCGGGCCGGGGCCGTTACCAGCAGTTGTACCGTCCATAACTGTAAATATTCCGGAGTGAATTTCCTTCTGGATCCGCAAAAGGTCAACCAGCGTTTCATGAATATAGGTATGGCAGTAATGCCGCTTAGTCCCCAGCAAACCACCGAAAGCGTTTTTCATGGAACCCGTCGTAGTTGTGTAGATATGACATTTTGTCGTCGGCAGGTGCACAATATTTTTATTAAAAAAATAATCAGGAATTCTAATCCCCTCCGGGAACACCCTCTCCAAGGCAAACATCTTCCCCCGCGGCTGATACTCAACCCATTTCATATCGCTCTCTTTGAAGTTATACTTGACGGGAATTTTATATTTTTTGAAGACAGGGAGGTAATTATTCAGCCGCTCGCCCTTAAAAGCGTTCGTAACCACTGTCTTATTCTGAACACAGACGAGGTCCTCGAAACCTGCATCTTTTAAACCTATAATCGTCCCTTCAAGCTGCCAGGGAGTCGTATTGGCTCCCGGATAGGGAAAATGCCAGGAAATATTGTTCTTCAAGATGGTAGCCCTGGTTTTGTCCAGGTACTGCTCACATTCGGCCAGCTTCAAAAGCTGCACGCAGTCTTCCAGCACCGTCTCAGGTCTGGTTTTTAAAACAGCAACCTTGCTTTTCATACTTTTTTGTCTCCTTCTATAAGGCTAATTAACACATCGCTATGCGGCCTTTCAACGCAAGGCCCAATTATTTTTATAGCATTAAATCATTCACTTTTTTATTCGCTTTTCCCTCTTGAGCTTCATAATTTTTATCTTAATCCTATCCTTAATTATTTCTTCCTTACTCCTTGGCCCCAAACAGTATCATCACGGGAACCGGTAAAAAAGAGCTTTCTCTGCGCCAGATAAAGTCCCAGGATACCCATCAGGACCCCCAGCCACAGCGTTGAAATTCTCGTAACCAGCGTTGTTGCCGCGGCCATTTCCCTGCCAAGGCCGGTCAGGATTAAAAGAGCCATAATACTCCCCTCGGCTACCCCGAGTCCCCCGGGAATAAGTGCTAAGGCCCCCGCCAGGGAAGAAAAGGAAACGACAAAAACTGAGCTTAAAATTGAAATTTCTCCACCAAAAGCCCTGACGGAAAAATAGATTACCAATCCTTCAAAACCCCAGGAGATGACACCAATACCCACGGCAAATAAAAGCCCCGGCAGGTTAAAAAGCTTCCTAGTATTTTGCTGAAAACGAAAAAGAAAATCAGAAAATCTTTTTAAAATGTTGTTTCTCGCCAACAACGTGCAGAAACGATTAAAAAGACCCTCATACTGAAAAAGGACCAGAACGGAAACTAATAAGACAGCCACAGCAAGCAGAACTAATCCGCCGTAGGCAAATGCCAAGCATCCAAAGGAGGCGAGGATGACCATGGCCAATCCATCCGTGAGCCTTTCCGCCATGACGATGGGTGAAGTTGTGCTGACCGGGGCCCCCATATGTTCCTTGAGAAGATAGCACTTGATAAGCTCTCCAATTTTCCCCGGCGATACAGTCATCGCCAGCCCGCTCATAAAAATAAGCTTGTTCATCTTCGGCTCCACCTGCAAGCCGACCAACCTGAGATAATAGTTCCACTTGATATAGCGAAAAATATAGTTTAATGGCGCCAAGATGAGAACAAGGGGAAGATATCGGATGTCAAATTTCAGAAAAACCCTGATTACTTCTTTGAAATCTCCCATTATAAGCAGTACGGCAATAACAACCAGCCCGACAAGGATGCCGCAGAAAAGAGGCCTTTTGTATCTGCTGAGCACGTTAACCAATATTTACCCAACTTTCACCAAAAAAATCCGGACTTTAAGAAAGATGTTTATCCGTAACACCCTCAGGAGGTCAATAGGCCCCCCAAGAATTCAGAGGCTATCGGATTAGCAACTTTACGATACCGGCCATCGTGAGATTCCCACCGAAATCCCAAAAAGTGTTACACGGCCTCGAAATGAAGGATAACCACACAAACCACGGCCCAGAGGCAGACATTAATGATAAAAGGCTTGTCCTGCAGCAGCACATCCTCAGGGCTCCCACCCATACCCCGTTTGTGAACCAAAAAAAGATAACGAAAAATGCCATAGATAACAAAGGGAATAGAGAGCATAAAATATTCCGAGCGTTCTGCCGTAAAGGTGTAGAGCGAATAGGCCATGATTGTAGATGCAGTAACAATAGAAATAAGCTGGTCCAAATACCCAATAGAATAATCGGCGAGCACCCTGCGGTGTTCAGTGCCGTTGTTCTCCAATATTAGATACTCATGCCGCCGCTTGACTAAAGCGAGAAACAGCGCCAATAGCAGCGTGCATATTAAAAGCCAGGGAGATATGCGCACCCCAATGACCACCCCTCCGGCAACCGCCCGCAGAAGAAAACCGAAAGCAACGGCAAACACATCGATAATTACAAAATGTTTGAACCA
Source organism: Bacillota bacterium (assembly GCA_012837615.1). Lineage (GTDB taxonomy): Bacteria > Bacillota > Dethiobacteria > DTU022 > UBA8154 > DUQX01. Next base: position 12,480 of record DUQX01000147.1, read on the forward strand.
TAACGAATAGCCGGCAACAAGAAAAAAGTAAAGTATGCTAACCAACAAAAAGGCCTTCCCCAGCAAAAAAGCCCCTGAAAGGGAAACAGCCAGGATAACAAAAAAGGCACACACGGCCTGTTTTTTACTGATCTGCCCCGAAGCCAGCGGCCTGTTACGCTTGATGTAATGTTTCCTGTCCTCATCCACGTCAATAATATCATTTATTATATATGCGGATCCGGAAAGCAGGCAAAAAACCCCAAAAGCAAACAGGACCCTAAAGAACATCGGGGGATTAAACAAATTTTGCGAAAAGACCAGCCCGGCAAACAAAAAAAAGTTTTTTGTCCATTGCTTGGGGCGCAGAGTCTTCATAACAGCAATCAATCCCCGAAGCGGCATCTTGGGCGTTGACATTTTTCCCTTCAGTTCGGCTTTCAAACAGCCACACCTCTCTTATAGTGAAAGCATAGAAAATAATTCTTCCTTATTATATATAAGCGAAATATATATGCATTAAAAACAAAAGCAAAAACCGGGGCAAACGCCACGCTTTTCGCAGTAGCCGCCGTATAGCACATTCAAACGGCGGTAAGCCGGTCCCACCAGCACACTGCATTTGCATACAAACACAAAAACTTTGCACATTATTATATCATATCCTCCCTAGTAATTTCAGGACAAGCAAAACGAAAGAACAGGCAGATATTTGAGATGTTAATTAATACCCGTTTAGGCTCCTCCGGGTCCTTGAACGCTACTTCTGGATAAGAAGTTTTGAAAGTCACCGTTTTATTTTCATTTTATTAAAATATTACCACTTGACGGAAATGTCAGCTTATACGATAATAAGATTAGTTCTAAATATAACAAACAATGTAATGAGGTGTAGAATTTGTATGAAAAACAACAGGCAGAAAAAAGGGACAATAGGCAACAAAAATATTTGATCAAATCGGTAATCAAAGCCCTAGATATTCTAGAAGAGATGTCTGAGCAAAGCGGAGAGGTTAGAATTAAAGATCTAAGTGAAAAACTTAACATGGGAAAAAGCACACTGCACCGGTTTCTTTCCACATTGGCCTACAAAGGCTATATCAAGCAGGTAGAAGATAAAGGAAAATACTTCATTACTTTAAAGCTTTTTGAAATCGGCAATCATATCCTTCAATCACAAGATCTACACTCCCGCTCCATGCAGGTTCTGCAGGAACTACATAAAAAAACAGGCGAGACAGTCCACCTGGTAGTTTTGGATAAAGGCGATGCGGTTTTTGTTAATAAATTAGACAGGTATAAATCGCTGGTTACCTATTCAGCTATTGGTAAGCGAGCCCCGGCCTACTGCCTGGCATCGGGAAAAGTATTGCTTTCCTACCTTCCCCAGGACGAGCTGGAAAGCATATTAAAGCATAAAGAGATGAAGCAGTTTACCAAGAACACCATTACCGATATCAATCTTTTGAAAGAACAATTATCTGAAATCAGGAAACGAGGTATCGCCTTTGATTTCGAAGAATTGGAACCGGGCATTAACTGCGTGGCGGCATCGGTCAGAAATTATACGGGGCAGGCAGTAGCGGCAGTAAGCGTTTCCGGTAAAATAACAAACCTGAACAACGAAAGGTTAATAACACTTGCCCGGGAAGTCTCCGAGGCGGCACAGAAAATTTCTGAAAATATGGGTTACAGGAGCAATAAACATACAGTAGATGAAGATTATATAAACTTTTTTAAAACAATCAATACAATGAAGGTAATTGATTGATTAACCCCCATAACCTATCGATCAAAATATTTTATTTTGTTATAATTTCCATCGGCTTATATAACGATATTAACCGGCTTTTCTCCGTTTTTTACCCTGAGTATATTTGCCCAGGACTCGGTAAACATTTTTTGAAAAGACTGCACTGTTGTTCCTGCAATATGCGGCGTCAGGATCAGCCTGCCCTTTGCATTGCCAATAATCCCCTCTGTATGTTTATTTAAAGGAACTAATACCTATACAGGCTATGACAATTCGCCGCAACTTCAACGGAATACCCCCCAGCATAATTAATCCGGGTTCCGGCAAAACCGGAACCCGGATTAATTCGTAAGGAACAAGTGCCATTGAACCCAGATAAAAAGTTGGATAATGACCGATAACATTAACAAAAGGCGCCCGTTTTCCCATTTTTTCATATTTATCGAGAATGCGTTCCAGGTGCGGGGAATGAATGGAACAGCCCAGCCTTTGTAAAATGTTTTAATGAATGAAATATCGTAGATACCAGTATCGGGGTCTTTCATAATAAGGGTCATTAAAAAAGCAATCTAAAAATACGAAAACAAAGGCCATCAATCTCCAGTTTAATAAAAAAAATCTTTGAAGCCGGATATAATACCATATCTTTTTAAGCATTTATACGTTAATCATAATGAGGATAAACTAGAACCACATTTGAACAAGGGGAATTAATAATGGTCAATTTATTTAATAAAAGCAACTTTTTTGTTAAATTATTATTTTCCATATTTACACTTTTGCTGCTTTTGCCAGCAAGTGGGGCGGTGAGCGCATGCTACAACGGCAAATATTATCTCCCCTCTTACGCCCCCTCTATCGAAAAATTTCCGGAAAATATCTACAACATCAAAGCATCCTCCGTCCTGGCCAATCTAAAAGGCCCAAAAAACGTTAAAGCAGGAGAGAGTTTTACCATAACCCTGGCAACAGGCGAAGGTTTCCCGCTCCTGCGAAACCAAGAAGTTTCTTTTTTTGAGTCTTACGAGGGTCAAAAATCCCGACTAATCGGCATATCCAGACTGGATTATCGAGGAATGGCCGAGTTAGAGCTCAGCAAAAAACTTGCCGGAAAATATAAATATGATGTTGTCGTAGGCCCTTTTCAGAACGCGATAGAATTAACTGTGCTGCCTTCTGAACCGGCGGCTATCCGCGAGCAAAAAAAATCTGTCTGCCTGGAAGTGGGCTATCCCGCTGAGGTTGAATTCCTGGTAGAAGACGCTTATGGAAATACAATTGAATTTGGCAGTAAGAAAGATCAATACCGGCCGGAGGACCTCCTCGATGTCACTGTTATCGATCCGAACCAAAACCCCGTCCAGGAAATAAAATTAGCAGCAGGGGATAAAGGTCATGGCCATTTTACAGTTAATTTTTTGCCGGAACAAACCGGAGATTACCTGGTAGAAGCTCTTCTAACAAATACCGGCATTTCTTCCAGAACGACCGTTCAGTCCAGGGAATTTGGCAACATTACCGGTATAAGCCTTTTCTTGAAAGATCCAAGCAAACGGGATCCCCTGCTGCGGGTAAGCGGAGATAAAGAAGGAAGAAACATTCTGGAACTCGGCCTTCAGCTTAAGGGAGAACACGGCATCACCAGGGAAACCTTACCCGAAGATAATGATAATATTATCCTATCTACAGATCATCCCGAACTGGTAAGCACCGATATATTACCCGGTGGAAGGCTAATTGTATCAGAAAAAGGAAGGCCGGGAATCGCCACTATAACCGCCACCTACCTGGATAACGGTAACGCCCTGCAGGATAGCCTAAATATTCGCATTGCCGGAATCCCTGCAGAAATTAAACTCTGCGTGTTCCCCGATGGACTTACCGCAGGGGTAGAAGCTTCCCTTCTCTGCAAAGAAGGGCTGCCTACCTACGAAACAACAAAAAAATATCACGTTAACGTTCCCCCGAAAGTTAACGTTCTTTCCCAAAATGATTTTATTAACGGGAAAGCAAGTTTTATGCTGGAAGCCATAGAATATGGAAGTTATGAAATCTCGGTTATTTCCGGCGACGGTATTTCAAAAAGTATTACCGTTGATTTTAAACAAAGCAACAAGCCCGCAAAACACGTCGTTCTTTTTGTTAAACAAAAATACTACATTAAAGATGGCAATTCTTTTATGTTAAAAACCGCACCATGGATAAGCAAAGGGCATGTTTTAGTCCCCATAGATTTTATTGCGGACATTTTTGGGGTCCATCTAATAACTTCTCCCCAATCAGAAATAATCTCCCTCAAAGGGAAAAACAGAGAAATTATAATAGACCAGGATAAACAAATAATAACCGTTATCGACAATAATCTAGCTAAAGAACATCCTATCGGCCCTGGATTCATGCAAAAAAATAATGGCAACTATTTTGTTCCTGCCGCCATTATTGCACGCATCCTCGGTGCCCAGGTGGATTATTTGCCCAAACGCGGAAACATCGAGCACGTAACCTTCACTATACCGCATTAAACCCATTAAGTAAAAACAGATGTGTGCCAATCTTGTGTGCCAATCCGGTTAAACTATCCCCGGATAGAAACAAAAAAAGACATCAGCGTTATGAAGGAGATCTCTTATAGAAAAAGTTCAACTCATAACATAGATATCTTTCTTTTTCAGCTACTTTCAGCTACTTTTTGCAGTACAGCAGCAAAAGACCCGGGGGGTATCGATCGCCTGCCGTGTATGTGGGGGGGGGCGGTTCCATCGCCCCCCCACATACACGGGCCGCCAAAATACCTTGGCAACTTTATTTAAGGCCACGCATAATAATGTCAATTACGTCCTGCTCCAGCTTTCCGTCGCCGGGTTCTTTTTCTTCCTCACCTAAAACAACCTGGCTCCCAACCATCGCCAGCGAACCGAGAATTAACTGAGCGACTGCTTTCGGGTTTACCGGCCTGATCTCCCCCTGCTCAATCGCATGCTCCACCATCTTTGAAACCTTCGACACCTGTTGTTGTTTTTTCAACAGTATGAGGCGGTTAACATCCCCATCTACAGGCGGGTGGTCTGCCAGCAATATAAGAGCCATCTCCTTATGCTGATGTAGAAACTCCAAAGTAACCCGAAAAAATTCCTGCAGCCTTTGACGAAAAGTAATCACTCCCAAGAACTCCCGGGCCGCAATATCCTCATATTTTTTATGAATGTAAAGAACCATCTCCAGGAAGAGATCCTTTTTGCTCTTAAAATATTCATAAACTGTGCCCTTCCCCACCTCGGCCACTTCGGCAATTTCTTCCACCTTGGCGCCATGAAAGCCTTTGCGTGAAAAGACTGCGATCGCCGCCTCGATAATACGCAGGCGTTTATCTCCACAGAATCTGTCATTTATGTTCATCTTTTACATCACCTTTAAGAATCCAGGACGCACCTGGATTAGCGCTATTCCCGTACAGTGCCATCGACAGCCGCCTTTTTCCGTCTGTGCCTCAATCCACTTAAATCATCAAACAATGAATAGACAACGGGGACAAGCAACAGGGTCAAAAAAGTGGAAACGGTCAGACCACCGATAACCGCTACAGCCATGGAAATCTGCAGCTCCGCACCCTCACCCAACCCGAGGGTTAGCGGTACCATGGCCAAAATAGTCGTCAAAGCGGTCATCAGGATCGGCCTTAACCTGATCGGCCCCGCTGTTAAAATTGCTTCATCCCTTGCCAGCCCCCGACCCCGCAGCTGGTTAATATAATCCACGAGGACTATGGCATTGTTCACCACAATACCGGCCAGCATAATCACCCCGATAAAGGTAACCACGCTGAAAGGCGTCCTGGTAAGGAAGAGGGCAAGGATAACCCCGATAGCCGCTACGGGGATGGAAAACATAATCACCAGCGGGTGCAGCAGCGACTCAAACTGTGCTGCCATAACCATATACACCAAAGCTATCGCCATTAGCAACGCCAGGAACAAGTCTGCAAAGGACTCGGTCATCAGCTCAAACTCCCCGCCATAACTTACTGAATAACCATGCGGGAGAAAGACGTTCTTCTCCACCGCCTGCTGCACTTCCCCCATCACAGCAGCAAGATCCCTGCCTTGAAGCTGGGCGGTAATAGATACAACCCTTACCTGGTCACTACGCTGAATGGTAGTCGGCGCCTGTACTTCTCGGATCTCGGCCACTTCCCCCAGAGGAATCATCAGCCCAAGGGGAGAATCCACCAGCAGGTTTTCAATCTCCGCCAGCTCCTTGCTTCCCCCCTCGCTCAAGCGTACCCTTACATCTATTTCTTCACTGCCGGTCCGGAAACGGGTAGCAACCTGACCCTCTATAGCCGTCCTGACCGCCGAAGCAATCTGGGCAGCACTAAGCCCGTAAACACCGGCTTTCTCCCTGTTTACCACCAGCTGGATCTCCGGCTGCCCTTCTTCCAGGCTGGTAGTAACGTCCCAGGTACCTGGAATATTCCGCACCAGATCGGCTATCTCCGCGGAAATCCTTTCAAGCTCTTTTAGGTCTTCCCCCTTCAGGGATATCTCCACCGGGGAAAATGACATTCCCATACCTGAACTGATATCCTGGGCGTTAACCGCAATCTCCGCCCCGGGAATATTCTCCACCCGCTGCCGAACGCCTTCTACCACCTCCTGCGTGCTGAGCTTTCTTTCCTCCAGCGGTACCAGGGAAACATACATTCCGCCGGTGTTGCTCCCGCCTCCGGTTCCGCCCATACCGATCATTCCGCCGCCGCCGATGCTGGAAAAAATCAACTCGATATCTTCTTCATAAACGCTGAAAGCCTGCTCCACCTGCGAAACCACGCGATCGGTCTCTTCCAGGCTGGAGCCGTGGGGCAGCTCCACGGTTACGTTGATCATGCCCTGATCCATAGAGGGAATGAACTCCGCGCCAATAGCGGGCACCAGCGCCAGGCTGCCCACCAGCAGGGCTGCCACTACAATCACGGTCAGCGCCCTGTGCGACAGGCAACGGGCCAGCAGAACACGGTAATACTCGTCCAGAGCTTTAAACCTCTTTTCGCTAAAACTCATCAGCCGGGCAACCCACCCTTTGGGCCGATTATCCGGATCTTCTTTCCCGCCGGGGCCAACGCTGTTTACCTTCAGCAAGCGCGAAGAGAGCATGGGAACCAAAGTTAAGGCTACCAGAAGCGAGGAAAGGAGAGAAAAAGAAACCGTTAAAGCCAGCTCGGTAAACAGCTCTGAGGCGATCCCCTCTACATAGGCAATGGGAAAAAATACAGCAACTGTAGTGAGCGTAGACGCTGTTATGGCGCCGGCCACTTCGTTGGCGCCGGATTTTGCTGCTTCCATCCGGTCCAGCCCCGTTTCGCGCATCCTGAAAATATTTTCCAGGACCACGATAGAGCAGTCCACCATCATTCCTACCCCGAGCGCCAGGCCTCCAAGGCTCATCATGTTAAGATTAAGGCCGCCAAAATAAATGAGAATAAAGGTCGCAATTACTGAAATGGGCATGGAGAATGCAATAATTAGCGTACTGCGAAAGTTTCTCAAAAAAACAAACAACACCAGCATGGCCAGGACCGCCCCCAACAGCAGATTATTGGCCACATTGCTGATGGAGAACTCAATATATTCAGCCTGATCCATAACGGTAAAGATTGAAATGCCTTCCGGAAACTGCGATGCAAGCTTTTCTAAGGCTTTCCGGGTACTGCGCACCACGGATACAGTATTGGCACCGGATTGCTTCTGAACGGTAATTGAAATGCCGGGCTTCTCGCCCAACCTGCTGAAACCCGTTGTATCCTTAAAGCCGTCTTCCACCCTGGCTACGTCCTTCAAGCTGAGCCGGGTCCCGGAGGGGGTTGTAAGGACCGTATCGGCAACCTGCTTTACCTCGTCGTATTCCCCAATGACCCTTAGCGCCATCTCCTGGCCGCCCCTGGTAACCTTGCCGGCAGAAAGGTTCATGTTCTGTAATTGCAATGCCTGTATGACCTGGCTCATACTCAGGCCATGAGCAGCCAGCCTTTCCGGCTCCACGATTACCTGGATCTCCCGCGTCAACCCGCCGGTCACCTCTACCGAAGCCACCCCATCCAGCCGCTCAATTTGGGGTTTAATTATATCTTCAGCAAAGGCCTTTAATTCCTGCACCGGCCTCTCCCCGCTGATACCCAGCACGAGCACCGGCATGAGGTTAATATCCATCTTGATGACCATAGGGTCATCCGCCCCTTCGGGGAGGAAACCCTTGACCATGTCTATCTTTTCCCGCATCTCCAGAGCGGCAAGCTCCATATCCGTTCCCATTTCAAACTGGGCGATAACGATCGAATTGCCCATAGAAGACATGGAGCTGATGCTGCTGATATTACCAACAGTGCCCAGGGCCTCTTCCAGGGGCCTGGTAACCATGTTTTCCACTTCCTGCGGCGCGGAACCCGTGTAGCCGGTTATCACTACAGCGACCGGCAGCTCCATCTCCGGCAGCAAATCTACATGCAGCCCGCTCAGGGAAACAGCACCAATCATCATCAACGCCAGGACAACCATAATCACAGCTACAGGGCGGTTAACCGAAAAATTTGCCAGCTTCATCGGTCATTTCCTCCCCCTGCTACCGTGACCTTTTGACCTTCCTGCAGATAGTGCTGGCCCCTGGATACCACCTGCTCACCGGTCTCAATCCCTTCCAGCACACTGACATTCTCCCCGCTTTCCAGGCCCAGCGTAACCTGGCGGAGGCAGGCCAGGCCTTCTTCCACAACAAATACTACCTGCTCGCCATCACGGGTCAGCACAGCCTCTACGGGTATCACAACCGTATCTTCCTCAACCGCAACTGCTACCCGTACTTCCGCGGTCATTCCACCCTTTAAAAGCCCGTTCTCATTCGGCAAAACCACTTCCATCCGGTACGTTTTGGTGCGTGGATCGGCCACCGGGCTGACGCTTTGTACCTCTCCTTCCAGGGGTTCCGAGGAAATAGCTGAAACCAGGACCTCCACCTTCTGTCCTTCGTTTATGCGGCCGACATCCTTCTCCGTAAGATCCACGCCTACCTGCATCGTATCCAGCCTGTTGATCGCCGCCAGCGGCGTACCGGGCGCGGCCATTTCGCCGGGATTTATCGTTACCCCGCTGACCTTGCCGCTGATGGGAGCGGTTATAAGGGTATCATTCAAGTGCGTGCGGATAAGCTGCAGGGCGGCCGCCGCTTGCGCAGCCTGAGCTTCGGCAACCTTGTATCCAGTCTCCGCCTGCTCCAGCTGCTGCTGTGGAACAACATCCTCCTGGTAAAGGGCTTGCATATCTTCCAGGGTTTTTGCAGCGGACTCGAACTGGGCGTCTGCCAGCCGGCAGGCCGCCTCGGCCTGCGCTATCTGGGCCAATAATTCAACATCATCCAGCCTGATCAGCAAATCTCCTTCCTGCACATCATCGCCGTTTTTCACCCTTACTTCGGCCACTTTTCCACCCGTCTTATGTACTATGTTAACCGTCATCTCCGGCTCAACTATGCCTGTAAAGCTATTGATTACTTCAACGGAACCGCGGCAAGCTTCCGTTACCTCTACCGGCACCGGCAGAGCATCTTCGACAGCATCTCCGGCGGCCTGCCTTTCTGCACCGCATCCCGGCAACAGAACCAATGATAAAAACATCAAAGACAGCAGCATCAGTGAAAACAACATTGAAAAAGGCGAAGCCGGTAACGCCGGTGCTCCCCACAACCTCTTCATGCTCACATTTCCCCTCCCATTATCTTCCTATCAATATTAACCGACCGACTGACCAGCCGGCCGTACAGTTAAAATTATATCTTCCACTTAAAGCACTGTCAAGAAAAAATAAACCACATCCAGGAATTCCGCAAACTATATCTATTGAAGGATTTATTGATAGGATCTATTAAAGGGCTGGGAAAGGGCTGAGGAAATTTTTTGAGATAAAATTATTTGTAACTGCTCAGAGCAAACACAAACAGTGCATAGGGAACAGCAGGTGTCAGGTGTGCGAAAAGTCACAGCACCTGTCACTCTGAACGTAGTGAAGAGTCAGGATCCTTCGCTAGCGCTCAGGATGACAACCTGATAACCTGACAACCTTGCGCATAGCTGAGCAGTTACAATTTATTTGTCTTGGCTGAGATCAAAATCAACAGGATTTACGGTTTGCAGCCCCCATTTTTGGGCCAGCCGCAGCAGTTTTCTATCTGAACACACAAAGATAGTTTTTTCGGCGAGGGATAGTGCCGAGGCAAGCTGAATAGAATCCAAGGGGGTGACATAATCGCTGGAGCAAATATCCAGGCTTTTTAATAAAATTGAAGGCGTTAAGTCCACAACATCGATTACTTCATCACCGATTTCGCCGAGGAAAGTTGCTTTGACCATAACAAATTCTTTTTCGCTGAGAAGATTATCAATATCCACTAACCTTCTTAAATTTGAAATAACTTCACAAAGCGTAACCGTAGAAATAAAAATAGCTTTCTCCCTAGAAAAGAGCTGATTCATAAAATCCGAACCCTGCTCCAGAACGTATCTTTTAAAAAGGGCACTGGTATCGATAAAATAAGCTTCTAGAGGCATTATTTACTTCTCCCGAAGTATACCGGTACGTTCTGAAAGAGAAAATGGTATTTTTTTTAGAATTTGGCGGGTTTCTTCCAGGGTTGTTCTATCGCTACAATATTGTTTACAGTGCTCCTTTATTATTTTAGTGCCGTCCTGGCTGGGAACAGGTTTGAGCAGCAGGTTATTACTGTGAATTGAAACATCCAAATAATCTCCTTCTTTAATGTTTAATTGTTTTCGTAATGATTTAGGCAAAGTGATTTGACCTTTGGAAGTTACCTTTACCCTTTTCAAGGCGATAACACCTCCCATGGCGCAAGGAATCCTTACTTTCTTACCAAATTATAAACCAAAAGCTGCTCTTTTGTCAATAATAGCCTGGGGTTTTAGACTTCGCAAAAGTTATAA
>DUQX01000148.1 GCA_012837615.1 Bacillota bacterium
TAAGGGCATCATAAAAAATGGCTTTTACCTGGGTTTTTTGCGCGTGATTTGTATTATTAATCTCCTCTTGTTTTTCTTCAGAAGCCTTGGCCGAAATATATTTTTGACGTAGAGCTTCCGAGTTATGGGCGTATTTTACCATTCCATTCATGGCTAGCCCGGCTCGCTCAGGAAAAGAATAACAGGGAAGTCCTGCTTTGCGCAGTAGGGATATGGCTTCCTGCATTTCCTGCCCTCCCATAAAGACGGATAAAATGGGTTTTTGAGGGTATTTTTCAAAAACATCTTTAATGGTTTCCGCTATTTCCACCGGAGGGGTAGAGGCAGCAGGACAGATTATTATAATAATACCGTCCACTCCGGGATCGTTGATAATCTTTTCCAGAGAAAATTGGTAGCGTTCCGGTGGCGCATCTGCCAAGACGTCTACCGGGTTGTAGACACTGCATTCCGGGGGTAAAAAATTTCTTAGCTCCTTGCTAGTATCTGCAGTAAATCTTGCCATATTCATTCCCAGTTTCTCGATCTGGTCCGTAGCAAGGATTCCAGGACCGCCGGAATTAGTTACTATCGCTATTCTATTTCCCTTGGGTAAGGGTTGAGAGGAAAAAGCGGCGGCCATGTCAAACAATTCCTCCATGCTGCCCGCCCTGAGCACCGCGCTCTGCTTAAAGGCAGCATCGTAGGCTTTATCCGCGCCTGCAAGGGCCCCGGTGTGAGATGTTACAGCCCGTGCTCCGGCTGAACTGGAACCTGATTTCAAAATAATTATTGGCTTTTTTATAGAGATAGGTCCGGCGATATCTAAAAATTTCTGTCCCTCAACGATATCCTCGAGGTAGCATAAAATTACATTGGTGGATGGATCCCAGGCGGCATATTCCAGGAAGTCTATCTCATTTAATACTGTTTTGTTGCCCAGGCTGACAAAGTGGGAAAAACCAAGTCCTAATATTTCGCTCAAGTCCATCATTGCGACAAGCATCGCACCGCTTTGTGAAATAAACGACACATTTCCTTTTTTTGCAAAACCTCTGGAAAAGGAGGCGTTCATTGGGGTATGCGTATCAATTAACCCGACGCAATTCGGGCCCAGCAGGCTGATATCATGCTCTAGGCAGAACGTTTTTAGCTCTTTTTCAACTTTTGAACCCTCAGGTCCTGTTTCCCTGAAACCGGCCGAAAAAACGATAATAAAATGAATGCCTCTTTTGCTACAATCTTTGACTGCTTCAAGAACTCTTGAAACGGGAAGGGATATAATAGCCAGGTCAACCGCTTTATCCTGTGGAATGTTTTTAACATTATCATAGCATTGAAGCTCTAGGATTTTTTCTGACTTGGGGTTGATCGGATAAATGTTCCCCGTATAACCGCAGTTTTTTAGATTTCTTACAGCTGCGTACCCTACTTTTGCAGGGTTTGCGGAAGCCCCAATAACAGCTATCCCTCTTGGTGCAAATAGTTTACGTAGTTGATGCTCTTTCTTTGACACAAGAATTCTCCTTACTTAAAATTTAAATAAAAATATATTGTTGTGAAAACATAGTGGTACAAAATATATAGAATGTAAAGGTACATAAAAATAACGCTGGGGTTTCCCTGATAGTACAGAGTTGTCTTCTAGAAGAACTTCCCATGAACTCCCCGTAAAAGTATACCCTATAATTCGACAAAATACAAGAGGTGTATGCCGATTTAGCTAAAACTTTTCTTCGGTAAAAGGAAAACGACGGGATAGGAAGAATCATATTTTATTATATAACTTTATAGCTTTTTAGATTATACTTGAGCTTAAAAATTATACTTGGAATTGTGATTGTTTTTTGCCGTTGGTTTAAGACGGGAAGATCAAACTACGGGTGACGGGGAGGAAGGAAAATGACCGGGAAAAAGGGTTTGGAGCCGGAAAAACTTTATAAAAAATGTGATGCTGCTATGTTTGAATTTGAAACTACTGAAGAAATAATATCTTTGGAAGGTATTATTGGACAGGAAAGAGCGGTTAAAGCCGTGGAATTTGGGTTGGGGATTAAAAGACATGGTTATAACATTTTTATGACCGGACTCACGGGAACAGGAAAGACAAGCTATGCGCGTACAGTTGCTCTTGAAAAGGCTGTTAATGAGAGGGTACCTGATGATTGGTGCTACCTTTATAATTTTAAAAATCCCGGAGTACCTATGGCATTGAATTTGCCGGCCGGGATGGGGAAGGTATTTGTAGCGGATATTGATAACCTTTTGGAAGAATTAAAAGAAGAAATCCCCAAGGCTTTTAATACGGAAGATTACGAACGCCAGAAGGGAAATATCCTCAAAGAATTCCAGGAAACTAGAAATGCCCTCATGGAAAAACTAAATCTTGTTGCCCAGGAAAACGGTTTTTTATTAAAACGTACAGGTGCCGGTTTCTTAAGTGTTCCCCTCAGGAATGGGGAGGAGCTGAGTGAGGAGGAATACAGCCGGCTGGAGCAGCAGGAAAGGGAAATGTTGGATAAGAAATCCACCGAGATTCAAATTAAAGCATTGGAGATCTCCAGGCTAATTCAGAATGAAGAAAAGAAGCTGAAAAAGCTTTTTAAAGAATTGGAACAGAAGACCGGACTTCAGGCTGTTGGACATCTTATAGATGAGATTAATGAAAAATATAAAAAGTACCCCAAAGTGATTAATTACCTCGAAGAATTAAAAGAAGACATTCTGGCAAATTTAAACGATTTCAAAGAGGATGAGGATGATAAACAGTTGCCTTTTCCCTGGATTAAACAATCTACCGCTACAAAATATAGTGTAAACCTGTTGATTGATAACAGCGAAACCAGGGGGGCTCCCGTAATCGTGGAAACCAACCCCACATATTATAACCTTATCGGACGTTTGGAACATGAAAACCGATTAGGCATGGTTACTACGGATTTTACAATGATTAAAGAAGGCGCGCTGCACAGGGCCAACGGCGGCTATCTTATCCTGCAGGCTAAAGATGTGCTTCTTAATCCTCAGTCCTGGGAGGTCTTAAAGCGTGTTTTAAAAACAAAAGAGATCCGCATTGAAACGATTGGTGAACAATATGCCTTTTTGTCGATGACTACATTAAAACCGGAGCCTATTCCTCTGGATGTTAAAGTAATTCTTATTGGAAGCCCCTTGCTCTATCATTTGTTGTATCGCTATGATGAGGATTTTAAAAAGCTTTTTAAGATTAAAGCTGATTTTGATGGAGTTATGGAACGATCCGTTGAAAATATGACCAAAATGGCCAACTTCATTTCTTCCAACTGCCAAAGTGAAAGATTAACTCATTTCGACCGCTCGGGGGTGGCCAGAGTAGTGGATTACAGTGTTCGGCTGGCCGAACATCAGGAGAAACTTACCACCCGCTTTAATGAAATCGTAGAAATTCTTTATGAAGCCGATGCCTGGGCGGCGTTTGAAAATAGCCCTTATGTTACTGCGGAACATGTTGACAGGGCTGTAAAAGAAAAAACAGCCCGCTCCAATAAATATGAAGAGAAACTGTTGGAGATGGTAGAGGAGGGCCAAATTCTGCTCGATTTTAAAGGGAAAAAAGTGGGACAAATCAACGGTCTGGCTGTTATTGACCTGGGTGACTATGCCTTTGGGCGCCCCTTGCGAATAACTGTATCCACTTACCTGGGCCGCAGGGGTATTGTCAATATTGAAAGGGAGAGCAGGATGAGCGGCCGCATTCACGATAAGGGTGTGCTTATTATCAGCGGTTATCTGGGTGAGAAATACGCACAGAAAAAACCGCTGGCGCTATCGGCGAGTATTTGTTTTGAGCAGTCCTACGAAGGCGTGGACGGCGATAGCGCTTCAAGCGCAGAGCTGTATGCCTTGCTCTCCAGCCTTAGCGAAATTCCCCTCAGCCAAAGTATTGCCGTGACTGGTTCTGTAAATCAGAAGGGGGAGATACAGCCTGTTGGAGGTATTACCTGGAAAATTGAAGGCTTTTTTAAAGCCTGCAAGTTGCAGGGATTAACCGGTGAGCAGGGGGTGATCATCCCCCATCAAAATGTAATTAACCTGATGCTGGAAGAAGAGGTTGTTGAGGCTGTTCGGGAAGGCAAGTTTCATATTTATGCCGTAAAAACCGTGGAGGAAGGAATAGAGATATTAACGGGTATGCCGGCGGGTGAGCGGGGAGAAGACGGGGAATACCCCCAGGGTACAGTCAATTATCTGGTAGAACAAAAATTAAAGAAATATTATGAAATGCTGGATAAGCAAGGGAAAGGCCCGGAAAAGACGGATGAAGAGGGCAGTAATAGCCGCCGTGAGGATGAGGAAACCCCGCCCAAAGATGAAGATGCTCCACAGGAAAAGAGAAATAAGGAATGATAGGAATGACCGTAAGGAAGGAGTGCTTACAAATTGCAGCCTTACCGGGGTCTGGCTGATATCTATGATTATCTCCTGGCGGGGGTTGATTATGAGGAATGGGCTGATTATTTGGAACAGATTTTTGGATATTTCCGGATAAAGCCGTGCGGGATAATCCTTGACCTCGCCTGCGGGACCGGCAATTCTACCTTTCCCTGGGCCAGGAGAGGTTATACCGTTTGTGGGGTGGATATTTCTCGCGAGATGATCGCCCTTGCCAGGAAAAAAGCCCGCGAGGAAAATCTGGACATTGTTTTTTACCGGCAGGACTTGCGCAGCCTGGATCTGCCTTTTCAGGCAGATGTAGCCGTGCTTTACCAGGACGGGCTAAACTATCTGCTTACTCATAAGGATTTAAAAGAAGCTTTGATTAGAATACGTTCGGCTGTACGCCCCGGGGGGTATTTTGTCTTTAATTTGAACATGGTGGAAAAACTTCCGGTGGGGAGACAGCCGGAGGTTTCCTGGCTGGAAGAAAAGGGGCTGACCTTAATCTGGGAGAGCAGTTACGAGCCGGTTGAAAAAATTTGGAGAATTAAACTGGTAGCATTTGCCCAAAGGGAGGGAGGACTATATGAGAAGATCGAGGAAGAACACCGGGAGCGCTCTTATTCCCGCGGGGATTTGGAACCATTATTTCGCCAGACAAGCTGGCGTTTGGAGGCCTGTTACGGTGCCTTTACCCTGAACGAGCCGCTACCGGAGGAGAGAAATATTTTTTATGTCATCAAGCGGGAGGATTGATCTTTTTCATGCATATAGCCCTAATTGAGCCTGAAATTCCTCAAAATACCGGAAATATTTCCCGTACCTGTGTTATGACGGGTTCGACTTTACACCTCGTAGGGAAACTGGGATTTTCCATCGAAAACCGATACCTGCGCCGGGCCGGACTGGATTACTGGCCGTATCTGACTTTTTATCGCTATCCGGACTTTCACAGCCTTTTTGAAAAGTACCGGGAGCACCGTTTTTATTTTTTTACCACAAAAGCGGAGAAAACGTATGCAGAGATCCTCTATACTAATGATGATTTTCTTGTTTTTGGTAAAGAAACGACCGGCCTCCCCCCGGAGATACTGCAATGCTGGCAGGGAAGCTGTTTGAGAATACCTATGATAGATAATATCCCGCGTTCCTTGAACCTTTCCAACGCTGTGGCTATCGTTCTTTACGAAGCTTTGCGCCAGAGAGGTTTCCCGAATATGAAATAATATGAAGGAGCATTTCGATAGCCATCCGGCATAAAATAAAGGAGAAGATAAATAATTGTAACTGCTCAGAGCAAACGCAATCAGGGCATAGGGAACGGCAGGTGTCAGATCTGCGAAAAGTCATAGCACCTGTCACTCTGAACGTAGTGAAGAGTCAGGATCCTTCGCTAACGCTCAGGATGACAATCTGATAACCTGACAATCTTGCTCATAGCTGAGCAGTTACAAATAATTTATGATCGGATTGGGGGTAAAGAAAGTGAAATATGATGAGCTGGGTTCCCTTGTCTGCTGTCTTCTCCTGGCTGTAGGGATGCTACATCTTCCCCAAATAGGGCTTTATTCCCTCGAAGGTATTTTTGTAACCGCCTGGACTTTCGTCTGCGTTTTGGTGGCCGCGGCTTTCTTAAAAAATTTATTTTTTCGTCGTTAGGTCAGCTCCTCATCTGTGGTTTTACTTGCCTTAAGATAGTAAACCAAGGTTTCCCCGAGAATAACCGCTTCTACATTCAGGCGGTAGCGTTTATCGCCTACTTCCACAATGCGGTTATCCAGAATATTAAAAATCAGGGGGTAGGGCAGTGCCAGAACCTCTTCCCCCAGCAACCCCTTAATCAGGTCGTACACCTGTAGTTTTAATTCCGGTTCCACAAAACCGCCATCTTCAAGGGTGATTTCCAGCTCAATTTTTCTGACTGTTGGTGGCAACAATGTTTCCTGCTGACTTTCAATTTTTTTAATCTGCTCTTTTTTTTCATAAAGCTCTACCTTGAGATTTTCCTTTTCCCAGTAAAGCTTTTCCAGTTCTCTCCCCTGGAACGAGTGCATAGTCATCATACCTGCCAGCAATCCCAGGGTAAAGAAGGCGGCATATCGTTTCAAATTAATTACCTCCGAAGCAGGATTTAAGGAGTATATAACCCAGGTGCGAACCTCCGAACGCGCAGATGATCAAGGCCAGCTGCTTGATGATTTCAGCCGGCTGCCCGCTTAAAAAGCCGATTTCAATTACACGGAAGGCAGCAAAAGATCCCCCCAGTGCGCTGACCAGTGCCCATATTTTTAACCTTTCCGCCAGCTCTAGGATGCTGTAGAAAGGGGGCTGCCCTGCGGATAAAAATCCCGCCACTGCTCCCAGGACACTTCCACCCAAGATAACCCCAAGAGCAATAAAAAAAGTAGTAACAAGGGTAGTCAAGGTAGTGGACATTTTCCAACCCTCCCTCTCTTATCGATATTTATTCCGGTTACAACAAACTAATACCACCAGGCTCAAGCTGACCCCGAAAAGAGGTTTTTTCATCCAGAAGTAGAAATATTACGGGAGAATAGGCATACTGGAGGAAGGCATTTGTTTGTTCATCTTCATGTTCATACGGAGTACAGTCTATTAGACGGGGCAGCACGGATTAAGGATGTTATCAGGAAAGCCTGTCAGCTTGGGATGCCGGCAGTTGCGATTACAGATCACGGCAATATGTACGGGGTTATAGATTTTTATAAAGAGGCAAAGAAGCAAGGGATAAAGCCGATTCTGGGGTGCGAGGTGTATGTGGCACCCAGAAGCCGTTTCCAGAAAGAACAGGGCCGTGATGATTCCAGATACCATCTGGTCCTCCTGGCAAAAAATATGGAAGGCTATCGCAACTTGATGAAGCTGGTCTCGGCCGGCTACTTGGAAGGTTTTTATTATAAGCCGCGCATTGATCGGGAACTTTTGAGCAGACACAGCGAAGGTTTGATTGCCTTAAGCGCTTGTAAGGCGGGCGAGATCCCCGTTTTGCTGCTGGCGGGGGAAGACGAGAAAGCTCTTGAAACTGCTCTTTGGTACCGGGATCTCTTTGGCCCGGGGAATTTTTACCTTGAGTTGCAGGATCACGGCCTGGCTGAGCAAAAGGAGCTCAATCAAAAGTTGTTAGAGCTGGGAGAGAAGGCGGATATTCCCCTTGTTGTATCTAACGATGTTCACTATTTGGAACGCGGTGATGCGGAAGCGCATGATGTGCTGCTCTGTATTCAAACGGGTAAAACAGTAAATGATGAAAAGCGTTTGAAATTTGAAGGAAGCGAGTTTTATTTTAAAAGTGAAGAAGAAATGCGCCAAACATTCAGCGGCTTTCCCGCTGCTGTTTTTGAAAACACGGTTAAAATTGCCGAACAGATTGAGCTCGAGTTTGAGTTCGGACGGATGTACCTGCCCCCTTATGAAATACCTCCATCTTATTCAGGAGCGGAAGAGTATTTAAAGGCCCTCTGCTATGAGGGTTTGAAACAAAAATATCCCGAGGTAACTCCAGAGATTAAAGAGCGCCTCGACTATGAGTTGAGCGTTATTGAACAGATGGGTTTCGCCGGGTATTTCCTAATTGTCTGGGATTTTGTCCGTTTTGCTCACGATAATAATATTCTTGTAGGGCCAGGCAGGGGTTCGGCAGCCGGGAGCCTGGTGGCTTATGCACTTTCGATTACCAATATCGACCCGTTGCGTTACAATTTGCTTTTTGAAAGATTCTTAAACCCCGAAAGGGTTACCATGCCGGATATCGATATTGATTTTTGTTATGAACAGCGGGATGAAGTAATCCGCTATGTTGTAGAAAAATACGGGGAGGATAAGGTAGCCCAGATTATTACTTTCGGTACCATGCAGGCCAGGTTGGCGGTACGGGACGTGGGACGTGCCCTAAACTTTTCTTACGGGGAAACAGATCGCATTGCCAAAATGATTCCCTTTGAACCGGGGATGACGATCGACAGGGCGCTGGAGATGAGCAAAGAACTGCAGGAGATTTATGAAGGAGATGAGCGTTACCGTTTTTTAATCGATACATCCCGCGCGGTGGAGGGTCTCCCGCGGCATTCCTCGACGCATGCAGCCGGTGTGGTTATCTCCGGTGATCCGCTGGTAGAACACGTGCCCTTGCAAAAAACTTCTGAAGGATCAATTGTTACCCAATTTCCCATGGGCACTCTGGAGGAGCTGGGACTGTTGAAAATGGATTTCCTGGGCCTGCGCACTTTAACGATCATGGGTGAAGCTGTGCGCCAGGTAAATTCTCGGCCTGAGAGTAAAAAGAAGTTGCAGCTTGCTTCTATTCCCCTGGACGATGCCAAAACTTTTGCGTTGCTTTCTCAGGGTGATACCGCGGGTGTTTTTCAGCTGGAAAGCAGTGGTATGCGTTCCGTTTTACGCGAGCTTAAACCCAATAAATTTGAAGATATTATCGCTGTTGTGGCACTTTATCGTCCCGGTCCGATGGAGCAGATCCCTGTCTTTATCGAGAACAAGCATGGAGCGCGGAAGGTCAGGTACCCCCACCCTGAGCTGGAGCCCATTCTCAAAGAAACATATGGCGTTATGGTTTACCAGGAGCAGATTATGGAAGTTGCTTCAAAGATGGCAGGTTTTACACTGGGACAGGCCGACCTTTTACGCCGCGCTATCGGGAAAAAGAAAAAAGAAATTCTTGACGAGCAGAGATTAATATTCATCAAAGGTGTGGTAGAGAAGGGATTTGACAAAAAATTAGGAGAAGATCTTTATGATCTTATTGTTAAATTTGCCTCCTATGGTTTTAATAAGTCGCATGCTGCTGCTTATGCCCTTATTGCTTATCAGACTGCTTATCTTAAGGCGAATTACCCCCTGGAATTTATGGCTGCCCTTTTAACCGGAGTGATGTCAAGCAGTGAAAAAGTGGCGCTTTATATTGCAGATTGCCGCCGCAAGGGGATTGAGATATTACCCCCGGATGTAAATGAAAGCGATATTAATTTTACAGTAGTGGGCTCAAGCCATATTCGCTTCGGCCTGGCTGCGGTAAAAAATGTGGGAAAGGGCGCTATCGAGTCTATTCTCAAGACCAGAAACAAGGAGGGTAAATTTACAGGACTGCATGATTTTTGCAGTAAGGTTGATTTGCGCAGCTGTAATCGCAAAGTGCTGGAGAGCTTAATTAAAAGCGGCGCTTTTGATTCTCTGGGTGGTGCGCGTTCTCAGTATCTGAATATCCTGGATGACGCCATGGCCTACGGTCATCAACTACAGAAAGATCGCTTAAACGGCCAGATCTCGATGTTTTCTTACCTGGGTGAAACAGGGGACCTAAATGAACTGGGTGATTTGCGCATTACGGATGACGATTTTCCTCCTATTCCCGAGTTTTCACCGAAAGAAAAACTTGCACTGGAAAAAGAAGTGGTTGGCCTGTATATTTCGGGACATCCCTTGGACCAGTACCGCTTGATCTTGGAAAATCTCCGCGGGGTTGTTTCACTAGCCGAGCTGCGTCATCTGGGCGAGCAGCGGGATGTATATATTGCCGGTATGATCAGCGCTATCAGGGTAATATATACTAAAAAGGGGCGTCCTATGTCCTTTCTCAGGGTGGAAGACTTTACTGGAGATGTTGAAGTAATTGTTTTTAGCGATATCCATGAGCGGTGCCAGAGCGAACTGCAGGAGGACAGGGTAGTTTTGATCAAAGGATATACGGATTTTAAAGAGGAGGAAGAGGTTAAAATAATCTCTAAAGAGATCACTATTTTCCCTGCTGAAACCATGCAGCTGATGATCAGAATCCGTAGCGATATTTCGATTGAGGAAATGATTGCTTTGAAGAATATACTTACTTCATTCAGTGGAAACACTCCAGTATATCTTTATTTTGAAAAAAACGGAAAGATGCTTCTTACCAGCCAAGAGTGCTGGGTTAATGAAGCTGAAGACGAACTATTCAGGCGTATTGAAAACCTGCTCGGTTCCGGCTGCCTAAAGATCCAGCAGCTGGAGACCACGTAATTATTCTTTGAGGATTAAACCGTCTTTCTTCGCAAATACTGATAGTAACAAAAGACAAATTCCCGGAAGGTGAAACAATTGCATGGAGGGGAAAAAGTGAAAAGAATTGCCGTCCTTACAAGCGGAGGAGATGCCCCAGGGATGAATGCCGCGGTCAGAGCCGTTGTCCGTAAAGGTATTTATCACGGTCTGGAGATTTTTGGTATTAAAAGAGGCTTTAGCGGCTTGATCAACAGGGAGTATTTTCGGATGAAGCTCGGCTCAGTCGCGGATATTATTCACAGGGGCGGGACAGTGTTGCACACAGCCAGATCTCCGGAATTTCTTACAGCAGAAGGGCAGCAGCAGGCTGCGGCTTTCCTGCGGGACGAAAAAATAGATGGGGTGGTCGTAATCGGTGGTGACGGCTCTTTAAAAGGGGCGAAGGCCCTGGGAGAGATCGGCGTTGCAACTGTAGGAATCCCCGGTACAATTGACAATGATATTCCCCTCACGGATTATACTATAGGTTTCGATACTGCTGTGAATACTGTAACGGATGCGATTAATAGGGTAAGGGATACTGCCACCTCACACGAGAGAATTTTTATAATTGAAGTGATGGGTCGCGACTCCGGCCAATTGGCGCTTTTTGCCGGCCTGGCCGGGGGGGCGGAATCGATAATTGTTCCTGAAGATCCAATTGATGTGGGAGAAGTCTGCAACCGCCTTCTGCGGGGAGTAAAAAGGGGCAAGCTGCATAGCGTTATTCTGGTTGCCGAGGGAGCCGGGGGAGGTCTTTATGTTGGTGAAGAGATTAAAAGGATTACCCGGTTGGATGTGCGTGTGATTATACTGGGACACTTGCAGCGGGGTGGAACCCCTTCTGCCTTTGATCGCATTTTGGCCAGCCGTATGGGGGCGAAGGCTATAGATCTGCTATTGGAAGGAAAGGGCGGCCGGGTGGTTGTCTGCCGCAACGGTTGCATAGATTCTGTATTCTATGATGATCTGCTATCCAGAAAGAAAGGTTTGTCCCGGGATGATTATCAACTGGCGGGAATACTTGCAATATAGCAGGGGGTGTCAAAATGAGGCGGACAAAAATAGTCTGTACGATTGGCCCGGCATCTGAAGATCTACAAACCATAAAAAAACTTATCCAGCTTGGGATGGATGTAGTCAGGCTAAATTTTTCTCATGAAAATCTCCAGAAACATGCCGACAGAATAGCAAGGGTTCGTGAGGCCTGCAGGCAACTGGGAAAAAGAGTTGCGATTCTTGCGGATACGCGCGGTCCCGAAGTTAGAATTAAGACCTTTCAAGGGGGAGAAGTTGAACTGCGGGAAGGGGAGCTCTTTATTTTAACTACAGAAGATATAGAGGGCGATAGCCGCAGGGTAAGTATTAATTACGAGGGCTTGCCCGGTGATTTACGCCCGGGAGACCGGATATTAATCGATGATGGCTTAATTGAGCTGAAAGTAAAAAAGGTTACTTTCCGGGAAATAGAGACGCTGGTTGTCCACGGTGGAAAGCTTTCCTCCCGGAAAAGTCTCAATTTGCCGGGTGTTTCACTGAACATTCCCTTCCTTTCAGCAGAGGATAAAAGGGATATTGAATTTGCCTTTGAGCAAAATGTAGACTTTATTGCCGCTTCTTTTGTCCGATCTGCAGAGGATATTATTTCTATCAGGCGGCTGGCAGAAGAAAACGGGGTAGAAACAAAAATTATCGCTAAAATAGAAAATTATAAAGGGGTAGAGAATATAACAGAAATCCTCAGGGTGGCCGACGGCATTATGGTTGCCCGCGGTGATCTGGGGGTGGAAATTCCGGCAGAAGATGTTCCGCTGGTGCAGAAAAGCATTATTGCTGCCTGTAACCGTGTCGGGAAGCCCGTAATAATAGCGACCCAGATGCTCGATTCCATGATTAGGAATCCAAGGCCGACCCGGGCTGAGGCGAGCGATGTTGCTAACGCTATATTTGACGGGACTGACGCAGTAATGCTTTCCGGAGAAACGGCTCAGGGAGCTTTTCCGGCCGAGGCGGTTGAGACCATGGCGCGCATTGCCCTGCGGACGGAGAAAGCACTGGAGTACAGAAAAATTTTAGAACATCTTGAACCTGTTACGCATAATACGGTTACGGATGCTATCAGCTATGCTACCTGTCGTGCAGCTCAGGATCTTGGCGCGGCTGCGATTATTTCCGCCACCCAATCCGGCCATACGGCACGCATGGTATCCAAGTATAAGCCCAAGGCCCCAATTATTGCTGTTACCCCTTCAGAGAAGGTTGCTTCCGCCCTTTCGCTCACCTGGGGAGTTTACCCCTTATTATGTCCTCCCACATCTCATACCGACGAAATCTTTAATATAGCGGTAAAAGTAGCCCTGGAGGCGAAGGTAATCGAAAACGGTGATCTGGTAATTCTTACTGCGGGGGTCCCGGTAGGGGTTCCCGGAACAACCAATTTTTTGCGTATAGATACAGTTGGCGAGGCGATTATTCAGGGGCAGGGTGTAGGCAGGAAGGCTGTGACGGGGGTTGTCCATGTTGCACATAACGAAAAAGAAGCGCTGGAAATGGAAGAAGGTAGAATACTCGTCTGTAGCTCTACCGATAAAAATTATCTGCCTGCTATGGAGAAGGCCCTTGCTATTATTACTGAAGCGGGCGGGCTGACCTCACATGCCGCTATAGTTGGCCTGCATTTGGATATACCCGTGATTATATCCGCGGAAGATGCCACCGGGATTCTTTCTTCGGGAGAAACGATAACCCTTGATGCTGCCAGGGGTTTGATTTACAGGGGGCATGCACGTGTCTTCTAGCTTGAAAACAGGTCAAGCAAACTCAGATGGTGTGGCGTATGTTCGCCGGTTTGTGCAGAGGATTTGCCATTTTGCTGCGGCAGGTAATTGGACAAGTTTTGGAGGGGTGTATTCATATGAGACAGAGTGAAACGATTGTCAGGGTCTACTACATAGCCACCGATCAAATGGGAGTGGTCCACCACGCAAATTATTTTGCCTGGTTCGAGGTAGGGCGCGAGGAGTTTTTTCGGGAGCTGAATATGAGTTACAAATACCTGGAGCAAAATGGAATATTCCTGCCGATTATTGAGGTATATTGTAAGTTTAAATCTCCAGCTCGGTATGATGACCAGTTGCGAATCATTACCAGATTAAACCTTCTTCAGGATGTGAAACTCGGCTTTCAGTATGAAATAATTGAGGTAGAAAGGAATACCCTGTTAGCGTATGGCCATACGATACAGGCTTTTGTGGATAAGAACGGAAAACCCCTGGTGTTGCGCAAGCATAATCCATTCTTATGGAGATTTTTACAGGAAAATGTTTCCGAAAAAAAGGATTGAAATTTTAGGGGTATTTCCGGCTAATGCGCAGGGTTCAGCTGGGAACAGTCAGCCCTAGACTGTTCCCAGCTGAAGCATAACAAGTCCGGTGACAAGCTTGGGGAAAAAGTAAGTAGATTTTTGTGGCATTTTTATACCTTGTCGAGCCAGGCTTATGATCGTTTCAATGGTGGGTTTATTGACAAAGAACGCGAAACTAGCCTCACCTTTATCCACCCGCAGTTTTGCCTCCCATTCATCTCTCAGGTATTCCAGTTGTGATTTGTTTTCTAGATTAACAATATTTTTGAAAACGAGTTCCTGCAGGATAAACGTATCAAGCCAAGGAAATATTTTTTTGTCGTCCTGCAGATATTTTTTTATGGTAAGGATAAATATTTTCCTTTCAGATGTGTAGAGCCCCAGCTTAAGCTCCCGCTTATCCGCTCCAGTCAATGACTTGTCCAGCAATGATAGGAGCTTTTGACGGTCGGGCGGTTCCGGAAATTCCTTAACGAAGAAGTATTGCGAGAGGCTTTGCAGAAGCTCCTCGCTTTTTATATTCACTGTTGTGAGTAAACGATGTGTTGGAAAGGCGAGCAAACCTTTGTCATATATATTAACAAGGGCCATAAGAGTATGGTTGTATTTTTCCGGATTGCTATCTTTTTCCTGATTTTCACGGTAGTATTCCAGTGCAGTTTCATAGCGGTGGTGACCATCGGCAATGTAAATTTTCTTTTCTTTAAAAAATTTAGTTACGGCATTGATGAACAGCACATCCGTAACTGCCCAGACAACGTGTCTTTGGCCGTCATCATCTATAAAATCAACGGCTGGATCCTGATTGCTTTTCAGCTGATCCGCATAGTTATCCACAAACTTATCCCTGTCCATGTATAATCCGAAGATGGGGCTGAAACTGGTCCGGCAGTGCCGCAAAAGCTCCAGTCGATCTTCCTTCGGCTTGTGCATTGTTTCTTCATGGGGGATGATTATCCCTTCTTCAAACGGAGATAATCCTACGCCGCAAAAAAAGCTTTTACGAATATATTTTTTTTCATTATAGGAAAAGTGTTGCTCATATAAATAAATTGCAGGTTTTTTTTCTCTGGTTAAGATTCCTTTTTCGATCCACTCATTAAAAACTGCGGCTGCTCGTGTGTATTTATTTTGTTGATGATTATCATCCGGAAGGGATCTTGGATATTCCAGTCGTATAACATTATACGGGCTTTTATTGTAAAGCTCCTCCTGCCGTTTTGCTGTAATAACATCATATGGTGGCGTTATAATTTTTGAATAATCCCATTCCGCTTCCGATGTAAAACGCAGACCTTGAATAGGTAATACAATTGCCATTTCAGAAACCCCCATCTTCTTTTATACAACTGCTAATGCTTCTTAAACGCTAAACAGATCTTATTATAAATGGCGGGAAAAAACAAGTAGCCGCTCCAAGCGGTGTAAAAGGGGTTGTACGGGCATAATGGATGCCAATAGCCATGATCTGCATAGCAGGTCAAAATTATTGAAAAAACTCCAGCCCTTTAACCTTCTGGATGACATCCAGTTGAATAAAGTTGCTGCAGTTCTGGAGGAAGAATATTATCCTGCTCAAACCTTCATTGCCAGGCAGGGGGAAGTTCCAAGGCACGTATTGTTTTTGATTATTGAAGGGAAGGTGAAAGTCTTTGTTGTTGACCAGGCGGGAAACGAGATAGTAATCGCTTACAGAAAACCGTATGAATATATGGGTGAAGCCGTTTTTCTCTCTGGAGAGGAATATCCCGCCTCGGCAGTCGCTGTGGAAGATACCCGCTGTTTTGTCATACCCCATGAAATATTTGAGTGCATCATTGCAGAAAAGCCCGATTTTGCGGGATATTTTACCAGGGTGCTTTCCGAACGCTTGCGCATTCTCTATCAAAAATTCTATGATGAGGATGAAGGGGTTAATAAAGGCGGGTTTAGCAAGAGAATCGCGGATATAATGGTTTCCCGTGTAATTACATGTTCACCATCGGCTGACGTTCGGCAGATTGCAGCCATTATGCACGATAACAACGTCAGCTCTGTGGTCGTAGCGGATAAGGGCAGGCCGCTTGGGATTATCACGGAAAGGGATTTTGTCTCCAGGATTTTGCAGGGTCCCAATATTCAGAAAAATATTTTCCTTACGGCAAGGGATTTTATGAGTTTGGAGCTGATAATGGTTAAGCCGGGCGATTTTTCTTATGAAGCTTTTTTGCTCATGGTAAAGCATCGCATAAAACATGTGCTGGTGGTTGACGATGCCGGCAGGTTGATCGGTATTGTTGCTATGCGGGACGTAATTAAATCGAGAGAGACCGGTTCATTTGCTATCGTACACAGCATCGAAACAAGTAAGACTATCGAAGAAGTGTCCGGGCTGAGTGCAGAGGTTGACCAGGTTTTGCAGGCTTTGCTGGTAGAAAAAGCCACGGTAAAGGAGATAACTTCCCTTATAACTGAGTTTTACGACCGGATAACCCGCAAGATTATAGAACTAGCGGAATATGAAATGGTTAAGACCGGATATGGGCCGGTGCCGGTTTCTTACTGCTGGATTTCTATGGGGAGCAGCGGCAGGAAAGAGCAATATGCGCGAACAGACCAGGATAACGGTATAATATATGAGGATGTTGGCCGAAATGATGAAAAAAAGATTAAAGATTATTTTCTGGTATTGGGAGAAAAAATTGTTAGCGGTCTGGAGAAATATGGATTCCGACGGTGCAGGGGAGGGGTCATGGCCAATAGCGAGCAATGGTGCCGTTCTCTCCAAGGCTGGCGTGAGGCCATCAATAAATGGTTGCTTGAGCTTCAGCCGGAAAACGTGCGTCTGATGACCATTTTTCTTGATTTTAGATATGTATACGGTGACAAAATCCTTTACGATCTCTTGAAGAACTTTGTACTGCAAAAACTTCAAAATTCTTCTCTGGCTCTCAATTTCCTGGTAAAGGATAACCTTGCTAAAAAAGTACCCATCACTTTATTTCGGAAAATCCAAACGGAGCGTTCCGGGGCACACCGCAATCATATAAATCTAAAAACTTCCTCCTGCGTTCATATAGTGGACTGTATTCGGGTTTTTGCCCTGCGGGAGGGCTTAAATGTTACCAACACTTTTGAGCGGATAGAGCAGATAGCCGAGCGCAATATAATGAAACAAAAGGATGTGGAGCTCCTTGCGGCGGCTTATGAAAACCTGATGATGCTCAGAATAAGAGATGCTATGGCAAAAATGAGAAAGGGGGAGGAGCCGGATAACTATATAAATCTGAAAAGCATATCCTACCGCGAATATTCTATGCTCAGGGATGCATTAATCATGGTAAATCGTCTGCAGATGATTACGGAAAACCATTTTCGTTTTGTAATGTAACCAGGCGAATACTAATATAATTTGTAACTGCTCAGCTATGCGCAAGATTGTCAGGTTGTCAGGTTGTCATCCTGAGCGTTAGCGAAGGATCCTTGTCCTGAGAGGAGCGAAGCTCCTGACTCTTCACTACGTTCAGGCGTCAGGTGCTGTGACTTTTCGCATACCTGACACCTGCCGCTCCCTATGCCCTGTATGTGTTCGCTCTGAGCAGTTACAATAATTATTAATATAACTTAATATGTTCGAAGCGCGCCCGGGAAAAACAACTGTTCTTTTGACTAATGAGAAACCTCTGCAGCTGGTCCAAAGTATAAATTTGTCTTGCGAATAATTCTTCCAGAAGGTACAAAAATATTTCAGCTGTCATTAGAGAATCGCCGAGCGCTGTATGTCTTCCCTTCATTTGCAGGCCGAGCCTATTTACCAGGTTTTCCAGAGAGCAGCTTTTCATCTCCGGGAGCATGATGTTTGCGACAAGGTAAGTATCAATTACCGGATTAAGGATGCGTACCGGGGCAATCCGGCAGAGCTCAGCATTAAGAAAGGCAAGGTCAAACGCTGCGCAGTGTGCTACAAGCGTTTTGTTACCAATAAAATCAAGAAAATCCGGGAGCACTTCATGAAGGGTGGGTTTATCGGATACCATGCCGTCGGTTATTCCTGTAATCCGGCTAGATGCGGCCGAAATGGGGCGCTGTGGATTAACAAGCACATTAAAGGATCGGTCCTGAATTACACCTTTTTCAACAATTACGGCGGCAAGGGAAGTAATCCTATCCCCTCGAAAGGGCTGCAAGCCTGTTGTTTCTGTATCAAAAATCACATACGAAGCCTCGCTCAGCTTTTGTTCCCAATTCGTATCTGTTAATACGGCGTGAATTTTATCCACTATTATTTTCACAGTCCTGCTGCTGACCCTGTCGCTATTGGATTCAAGCTTTACGGTAGAGCCGGAGGGTAAAAATCTATGCATATAATCAGCAAGACGGCGTTGAAGAGGATAATAAAAATATGCGATCTTATTCAGGCAGTAGCAATCTACATTATAAAAATATTTTGTTTTCACAGCAAAAGTTCCCCTAAAATTAAATATAAAAAATTTTAGATAAGTTAGACTTTTCAATCTAATTTTATGATCATTTTACCAGATTGTACTTAAAAAAACAAGATCATTCCCTCTCTTATATGCATATTTGCCGCGTTTTCTTAATTACTCTGCTTTTTTACCCTTACCTAATTTCCTTGGAGACAAGCATGAAGAATATATGTTTCTACGAAATCTGAAAGAAACATCCCTTGCTTCCACCGGGCCTTGGTATTTAATAATTTCTCCACAGTATTTTATTATGCTAGAAAGCAGGATTATGGGGCTTTAATGGGCAATTATTAGGAAGAATGAAGTTATCATCCGGAAACTGTGGCCGGTTTCATCATGAGGAATTAACAGTTGGCAGGGAGGTAGCGGCTTGAAAAATAAAGGTAAACGAGCTAACAATCTTGATGGAAAAACATGGACCAGGTACAGTATCAGCATTTGGAACGATATACATAAAAGCAAGGACGAAAAAAAATTGAAACATCCAGCGCTTTTTCCTGCAGCTCTGGTGAAACGTTTGCTGGAAATATATGCACGTCAGGGGTATAAGGTCCTGGATCCTTTTATGGGGAGCGGTAGCACTCTTATTGAAGCACAGCGCCTGAATATGGAAGGCCTGGGGTTTGAAATATCCCTTGATTATATAACAATGTTTGAAAAAAGACTAAAGGAGGAGAACCCCATATCACCTTCCGTACGGGTTTATCATGACGATGCTCGTAACCTGCTCAAATATGTTCCCCCTGTTACGGTTGATCTTTGCCTGACTTCGCCTCCTTACTGGAATATATTGAAAGAAAAGCGCAGTGCGGACCTTAAGCCCGTGCGCAGTTACGGGGACGCTCTGAATGATCTCGGTAATATTGGCGACTATGACCTTTTCTTAGACGAGTTGGAGCAGATATTTTCCGGAGTTTTTGCTGTGTTGAAAAAGGGCAGATATTGTATTGTTGTCGTGATGGATATTCGCAAAAAAAATAAGTTCTATCCTTTTCATTCAGATCTTATCCGCCGTATGGAAGCGGTTGGGTTTCTACTGGACGATATTATTATCTGGGACCGCCGCGGGGATTATAACAACCTGAAGCCTTTGGGATTTCCTTATGTTTTTCGTGTAAATAAAATCCATGAGTATATTATGATTTTTCAAAAACCCTGAAAACCCTATTAGAAAGTACAAAATAAAGTACGAAGTCTGCGGTAATAGCGTTAACGTTGAGAAACCCCTTTGGGAACCCTTTCCGCATCAGTGGCGGTTGTGATCGCCATTTCACCTTTGTATAAAAATACAAGCTTAAAACAGGCATAATAAGCGTTACAAATCCCATAATAAATACATGATGTCTGAGACGATATATACTATATTTTTTACTATTTTGTTGATTATAGTAATTTTAGCGGTGATTTGGGGATGTATGCTTCTTTCCGTGATCCTTTTTAAAAAAGCAATATATTCCGTGCTGGATATCTTTTGGGAGGCAAATGCGGTCAATGAAAAAAACGCCAGGACACCGGCAGAGCTCGGTTTTCGGCGTTCTTTTGCAGATGAGTTGTTTAGGTCGGGTATTCGTGATTATAAGCCCCAGGCCTTGCAGCTGCTTATTGCCTATAATATTGTAATGGTGACAGAAGACGGGAGGCTTTACCTTTGCGAGGAAATGCTCGCCTCCAAAATTCCCCTTTTGCAAACGGGTTAGCCACAGGCGGCTTGGCGGGCAAGTTCCGGGAGGGCAAGTTCCGGGACGGTTCTTTTTCTTGCCTTTTGTGGCAAGTTTCCGGGATGATTCTCATTCTTGCTTTTTGTGTTTTTGTCTTTTTCTTTTTCACCAGCTTAAGGAAAAATCCTCCCGATAACTTACTATATTAGACCAGAGAGTCAAGAACCGTGGGGCTTGACCATGCTTGTAGTTAACCTATTTTTAGTTTTTAGGTAAAAACCTTTTTAACTCCTGCGGTATGTCTTGCAATGAAAGTGATTTTTCTTCACCTTTTTCCATATCTTTAAACTTGATAATTCCGGACTTCAACTCATCTTCTCCATAGATAATTACATAAGGGATCTTTTCTTTATTAGCATAATCCAGCGATTTTTTGAGTCTTCTGCCGGTCATATCGATATCAACAGACCAGCCGTTTTTCCGCAGCAGGCTGGCAAGCCGCAAAGATTCCTTATTGGTTCCGAGAGGTATAATATAAAAATCTATCTCTGAACGGTTATTCTTGAATTCTTTTTTCATGCTCAGCGCATTATAGATAACATCGAGTCCGAATGATATGCCGACAGCTGGATATTCTTTTCCATCGTCCAAAAAGCCCCCGATAATCTTATCATACCTACCCCCAGCGGCGATACTTGATGAGATGGCGCCATCGGTGAGGAACACTTCGAAAACCGTCCCGGTGTAAATATCTAACCCCCTGGCCAAGAAAGGATTAAACCGTGTTTTATCAAGCGCATCGACTTCAAGAAGATATTCATTCAATTCTTTTAATTCATTTATTCCTTCTTTCACAAGACTGTTGGGAAAATTATCGCTGAAATAATCAAGATCGATTTGTTTATTGTCATAAAGGTTAAAAATTCTTTCGATCATGTCATCTTGCAGCTGTAAAGCTTCAATTTCTTGTCTTACTCCTTCGGGGCCGATTTTTTCCAGCTTATCAAGCGAAAGGATTACGTTATTTATTTTGGGATCAGGTATCTGCAAACATTGAAGGATACCGGATAAAAGTTTGCGGTTGTTGTAAGAAACATAGACATCGAGCCCGAATTTATCAAAAATATCAAGGACCATCAGTATAAACTCCGCTTCTGCCATCATGCTACTTGCGCCGGCTATATCCACATCACACTGCATAAATTCCCGCATACGTCCTGTTTTTACGGGCCCGTCTCGAAATACCTTGCCGATTTCATAACGCTTAAATGGAAGTCTCAATTGAGGGTTCATACCGATCACCCGTGCAAAGGGAACGGTTAGGTCATAACGGAGAGCTAATTCTCTTTGCCCCTGGTCGCTTAATTGGTATATTTCCTTAAGTATCTCTGCCCCGCCCGCGTATTTTGAGGAAAGAACATCCATGAAACATAAGATTGGTGTTTCCAGTGGCCTGAACCCGTAGGATTTGAATACTTCTTCCAGTGTAAAGCGTATTTTATTGCGCAAATACTGCTCTTCCGGCAGGTAATCCTTCGTTCCCTTTAAATTAACAAGCTTTATGCTCATTGCTTATAACCTCCGCAAACTGGAATATACCACATATTTGCATAAATTATATAATATGATTATAGACGGCGCAAGCCGGAACTGCTTTTTAAAAGACTTCTGCCAACGTAAATTAAGAGGACTTTTCCTTAATAGTAAAAGGATAGACAAGCGAAGACAAAAGTGGGAACTGTCGCGAAATCTGCCAAAAGGCAAGAATAAGAACCGTCCCGAAACTTGCCCCTGACTTTTTTTCATGCTTATCAAATAATGGCTGTAGCGGAATAAAAACTTTAACCTGTGAGATATTACTTCTATGATGAAAAATTTGTTTAGATCTTTCAGGAAGGCCCTTCGGCCACAAAAAAATATCGAACAGATGAATCAGCTTCCTCAAAAGCCGGACCATCCTAATTATGTCGTGCCCCTCAGCCTGAGCGAGAAGACTGAAATTATGGGCAAGCTGGTCGGCCACAGCAACGACATTGTTTTTCGCCGTTTTAACCTGGCCTTTTCAGATATCCAGGTCATAGCTGTTTATGCCCAGGGGATGGCCGATTCACAGGCACAAAATCAGACTATCTTCAAATCTTTAATGTTATATGAAGAGCAAGTAAACGGCGGGAAAAGAGAAATAACCGGGAAAAGTACTCCTGCAGCGATATATGAATTTGCAAAAGACAGTTTAATCAATACGGGACAGCTTACCGAGCATGCGGACATCTGGGAGGCGGCTATAGATGTCCTTTCTGGCGATACTGTGCTTCTTTTTGATGGAGTAAATAAAATCCTCAGTGTTAGGGTTAGACAGGTACCGCAAAAAAATATTGAAGTTAGTGAGCGGGAAGTGTCGATCCGCGGTCCACAATCGGGCTTTTCAGAGGTTTTGGAGACCAAAATTGCCCAGCTAAGAAACAAAATCAAGCATCCCGCGCTTAAAATAGATAGTATCCGCGGAGGGGTTTATACGAATACCGGGGTGGTGATGGCATACCTGCAGGATGTTGTTAATCCTAAGCTTGTGGAAGAGGTGCGCCGGCGTTTGGAGCGTGTTATCCATGTTGACGGTATTTTGGAAAGCGGTACTATTGAAGAGCTAATAGAGGATAATCCCTTTTCGCCGTTTCCTCAAGTGGAAACTACCGAGCGCCCGGATAAGGCGGCGGCGCAGCTGCTGTCCGGGAGGGTAGTGATCATGATAGACGGTTCTCCTAACATCCTGATTGTGCCCACTATTTTCTGGCAGTTTATCCAGGCCAGCGACGATTATTACCAGCGGTTAATCGGTTTTGCGCTGCGGCCGGCGAGGGTTATAGCGTTATTATTATCGCTATTTCTGCCCTCCTTCTACGTTGCCTTGACTACCTATCACCGGGAGATGATCCCTTTAAGTTTATTAATAGCGGTCACCGCAGCCCGGGAAGGTGTCCCCTTCCCGGCTTTTGTAGAGGCATTTATCATGGAAGGTATTTTCGAATTTCTGAGGGAGGCGGGTTTAAGGCTTCCCATGCAGATTGGCCAGGCACTCAGCATTGTGGGGGCGCTTGTGCTCGGCCAGGCAGCAATCCAGGCAAACCTTGTTTCCCCGGCTATGGTAATTATAGTGGCAACAACAGCAGTAATGTCCTTTATGATCCCTGCCTTTCACTTTTCTGTCTCCCTGCGCCTGCTTCGCTTTGTGGTCTTGATATTCGCGGCAACACTGGGGTTTTTTGGTATGCTACTGATGGCGGTATTTCTGTTAACACATGTAGTTTCGCTGCGCTCTTTTGGTGTGCCTTACCTGTCACCCCTGGCGCCGCTAAACCTTGATGACTTGAAAGGTGTGATGCTAAGGTTACCTGTATGGAGCCATAAAAACAGGCCCTTAATATTGCGACCTCAGGACATAAGGAGACGGGACGAAGGCCTTAAGCCGCGGCCAGAAAAATAGCTATAGAATAAGGGGGAGCCTTTATAAGTGCTAACAGAAAAAATTAAAATCAGTTCATGGCAGGCTACAGCGCTGCTGATGGTAAACATTATTTCTACGGCGATACTTTTCCCGCCCAGTTTTGTTTCGCAGCTGGCGGGGAGAGATGCCTGGATCTCCTTTACGTTGAGCGGCGTTATTGGTTTATCCATAGTATACCTGGTTGTACTGCTATGTTCCCGTTACCCCGGGTTAAACCTGCTCCAGATCGGGGAAGTTACCCTAGGGCGTTTCCTGGGGAAATTGGTTGGTTTTGGTTTCTTTCTTTTTTTTATCTTTATGACGGCGATTATAGTACTTGAATTTTCTGATTTTATGGCAACTGCTTTTATGCCCCGGACGCCGCTGGCGGTGTTTAATATTCTCATGATTTTGTTCTCCCTTTATGCAGTTTATCTGGGCCTAGAGGTGATCTGCAGGATCAGCGAGGCAATTATTGTTCCCATTATTATATTTTTGTTGCTAATTGTTATCCCTTTGATTAAGGAAGTTGAAGTTTCCTCCCTTTTGCCTCTCTTTGAAGCGGGTATTAGACCTGTTCTGCGGGGGAGCCTGCTTTTTTCAGGCTGGACAGCGCAGGCATTTCTACTTGGGATGCTCTACCCCCACCTTGTTCGTCCCCAGCAGGCCGTTAAAATAGGATTTTATGCAATCGCCTTCGTTTCTTTTTACATGGTTGCTGGGGCTGTATTCTTAGAAGGCATCCTGGGTTCTAACCAGGTTGCCAGATTGCTATACCCACTGCTGTCATTTGTGAGGCTCGTTAAAATAGGAGTTTTTTTAGAACGTTTAGAGCCCGTTGTGATCCTGATCTGGGTTTTTCTGCAGTATATTAAAATTTCCCTCTTTATTTATTTTAGCGCTTTTTCAATCCGCCAGGTTTTTGGGCTAGCCGATTATCGAACGTTTCTCTTGCCCCTTGCTGCACTAGCCGCAGCACTTTCGCTGACAATATTTGGGAGCGCCATGGAGCTAGAAAATTTTATTAAAAATACCTTATCGCCATTTGTTTTATTTTTCGCTTTGGGTATACCGTTGTTTTTGTATGCTGTATCCATTTTAAAAAAAATAGTAACGGCTGGGTGAAAAGATGATGAATACTATTTGTAAACGTAAATTTTTTTTGGTTATTATTTTATTACCTCTTCTGCTGTTGAATGTGGGCTGCTGGGACAGGGAAGAACTGGAAGAGCTTGCCTATGTCATGGTTATCGGTATTGATTATCTGCCGGAAGAAGAAAAAATTGAAGTCACTACAATAATCAGCCGTCCTTTTGCGGCAACGATGCAGGGCGAGGGTGGAGGCGGAGAGGAGGCCGAGCCGTTTCACTTAATAACGACGCAGGGAGTCAGTCTTTCTACTGCGCTGGAACAGCAAAATGCTTTCTTAGCGAGAAGGGCCTACTTCGGGCACAATGAGGTGATTGTCGTTGGAGAAAAGCTGGCGCGCCAGGGGCTGCATCTGATACTGGACAGGATAATCAGGGAAAGGGAGGTAAGGCTCGGCAATTATTTGTACGTTACGGTCGATGATGTGAAGGAAGTGCTGCTAAGTCATGCCAAGATAGAAGAAGGCCTGGCCCCTTTCTTGAGCGAGTGGCCGGAAGGTGCATTTTCCAGCCTGGCAGTTGATATGGATATAAGAAAATTTACGAGGTCTATGCTGGATGAAGGAACAGATCCCGTGTTGCCGCTGCTGTCTATTCGCACTGAGGCGCCTATTTCCCCGAAGGAAGCGGAGCTGCGTGGGCAGGTATCGCCGGAGGAAGGATTGGAGAAGTCCCTTCCGGAGAAGGTGCCCTATCCTCAAATTTCCGGTACCGGGGTTTTCAAAGGCGACCGGTTGGCAGGTTTGATGAACATAAATGAAACAAGGGGGCTTTTGTATATGCGGGGAGAGGCGAACAATTCACAAGAAATAATCGAAGACCCCTTTGGCAATCCGGGGTATGTCATTTTGACCGTGCTGAGGTCCCGTTCCCAAATAATTCCATTTTTTCAAGACGGTTTACCAGGAGTTTTAATTGAAGTAGCAGCTGAGAGCGAAATATGCTGACAAACATCTGACAGCAGCCTGAGTTCAGGCGAAGCTTTTTCGCGTATGCAGGAAGTTAGCTCAGCGGTAATTGAAAACCATATCCGCAGATCTTTGCAAAAGTCGCAGGGGTGGGGGGCGGATATCTTTGGCATAGGAAGGGAGTTTCATCGCCGGTTTCCTAAAGAGTGGAAAAGGATCAGCGCTGATTGGGATAATATCTACCGCGATTTAGAGGTGCAGATCAAGGTTGAAAATAAAATTCTGCTAACCGGACTATTGGAGAGACCCTCGTTTTAAGGCAATGGCTTAGTGTGCAAGATTGGCAAGATCGGGGACTAGGGCAGCTCAGGGATGGTTCCTGACTTGCCTGGAGCAATATGTTAATTATTACGGAAAAAGGATTTTAATTATAACCAAGAAAATTAGATGCAAAAGGCAAGAAAAAGAACCGTCCCCAAACTTGCGCAAGGGGAGTTGAAAGATGATTTTTTTTGGGGTGACAGGTGTTTTTTTAATAATATTTATTATTCAGGGCTTACCTCTGATGCGTCAGAAAAAGTGGGGTGATTTTTATGTATTTTTAGGAATATTCCTGCTGGCAGGCTATATAGCTTATGGCAGGGTGCTCGATTTTTATGTGCCAAACCCTATTTACCTGATTAAATGGATTTTTGATCCCCTGGCAAGATTAATGTTTCACTGATTCCTGCATACATATAGATGCTTATCAAGCAGCATATGCAAAATTAAAACCTCTTCGTTCCGGCTCCCGGCAATAAAAGAACCAGAATCGTATATATTTCAAGCCTTCCCAGGAGCATAATGAAAGAGAGATACAATTTGGCAGTAGCAGGAAAGCCGGCATAGGTATGTGCAGGCCCCAGGAGGCCAAGGGCCGGCCCCACGTTTCCCAGGCAAGATGCTGCGACAGAAAGGGATGTGATAAAGTCCAGCCCCAGCGAGCCGATGATTATTGAAGATAGCAAAAAGATGAAGATATAAAGGATATTAAATCCG
The DNA here is from genome assembly GCA_012837615.1 of Bacillota bacterium. GTDB lineage: Bacteria > Bacillota > Dethiobacteria > DTU022 > UBA8154 > DUQX01. The sequence continues at coordinate 26,507 of DUQX01000148.1, forward strand.
ATCACATTCTGTACCAGTTCCTCGGGGATGACTTTCCCTCTTAACCGCAAAGGTATTACCGCCGAAGGATGTAGCACTTTTTGTATTTCCCTGAAGGCGTACTTAATTAAGATGATAATACGTATTTGCTTCATCGCACCGCTGGTAGATCCCCCTGAAGCCCCAATAAACATCAGAATAAACAGTATTATTTTTGATAGATAAGGCCATTTGTTGTAATCGGTGGTTATATAACCGGTAGTAGTAGTAATAGAGACAACTTGAAAGAAACCGTTTCTCGCTGCTTCTATCAGCGTTTCGTAATGGGTTTGATAGATATTTAGGGTTACAATAATCGATGCAACCAGGAGGATAAAAAGATAAAAGCGCAGTTCGGTGTCTTTAAAGAATTGTTTCCACTGCTTTTGCCAGAGGGAGTAATAAAGGGAAAAGTTGCCTCCGGTAATGATCATGAAAATAAGCATGACCGTTTCTGCCCGGATGTTATTTAATGCGCCGACACTTCCGTTATAAGTAGAAAAGCCACCCGAAGGCATTGTGGTAAAAGTATGGTTGATTGCATCAAAAGCAGTAAGCCCGCTTGCCAGAAGCAGAAAAAACTGAACGGCAGAAAATACAAAATAGACAATCCATAAACGCTTGGCTGTTTCTGCCAGACGGGGTGTGAGCCTTTCCGTTCCCGGCCCCGGAACCTCCGCTTTTAAAAGATTAATACTCCTTATTCCCAGTCTAGGCAGCATGGCAACGAAAAGAACTATGATTCCCATACCGCCCAACCACTGGGTCAAGCTTCTCCATAATAATATAGATTGGGGTAGCGCATCGATATCTTCAATTACTGTGGCGCCGGTTGTGGTAAAACCCGACATGCTTTCGAAAAGAGCGTCTATGAAATTACAAAATGTCCCTGAAAATAAATAAGGCAGCGAACCTAAAAGAGCAGCCATGGGCCAGGCGAGGGCAACAAAGGCAAAGCTTTCTTTAATTGTAAGATCATGCGGCGGGGCATTTTTGTATCTTAAAAAGAAACCTGCAGCGAAAGAAATAACCGATGGAATTATAAAGGAGACTAACATGCGAGGATCTGTAAATGCCCATAGCAGAGGAAAAAGCATTACTATCCCCAAATAATATTGGAGAGTTCCTAAAAGATATGCCTGTGCTTTAAAGCGCATTTCAGAAGCTCCTCAATCCCAAATTTCAAGTACTTTTTAAAAAAGGCATTTGCATCTAAAAATCAAAAAAAGACATAGCATTCTTTTTTTCTCGTGAAAGAGATTTTTTTTCTCCA
>DUQX01000149.1 GCA_012837615.1 Bacillota bacterium
AGCTCTACGGCTGCCTCGGATCAGCGGGTATTGACAGCGCGGTTTTTGAAGAGACGATCGTTGATCCAACTACAGGTTGTATTCTTAATTCAAACCTGATTGATTACAAATGGCGGACCTCTGCAGAGCTTCCGGTGATTGAAAATGTTGTTTTGGAAACGCCTATTGATACCCACCGTTTTCATGCAATAGGAGTCGGGGAAATAACAACTTCACCCGGGCCCTCGGCAGTACTCATGGCTGCATCAAATGCTATTGGGCAATGGCTTCATGAATATCCTGTCACCCCGGAACGGATATTAAAGGCCCTTGGGAAAATTGGGAGAAACATTCAGAAGAAAGAAGGTGACAGATAGTGAGGTCTTTCACCCATTTTGATGCAAACAGTATAGAGGAGGCTTGCGAAATCCTTGATGAGTATAAGGGAAAGGCTTTCCTAAATGCCGGTGGCAGCGATCTCCTTTCAATCCTTAAGGGAGATTTGCTGCCCAATTATCCCGATGCAATCGTTAATATAAAGACCATAACCGGTCTTGATTATATCAAGGAAGAAAATGGTTTTCTCAAGCTGGGCGCCCTCGTCCGCCTTGATGATATTGTGCGATCATCCCTTCTTAATGATAATTATCGCATACTAAAGGAGGCAGCACTTACAGTCGCAACGCCCCAGGTACGAAATGTAGCTACAATCGGCGGGAATCTCTGTCAGGATACCCGCTGCTGGTATTACCGGTATCCCGAAAGCATCGGCGGCCCCCTAAATTGCTTGCGTAAAGGAGGTAGCAGGTGTTTCGCTGTAAAAGGGGACAACCGCTATCATGCGATTATGGGCGGGAAGAAGTGTTTTGCTGTATGTCCGTCTGATATGGCGGTTGCACTTACTGCTCTTGAAGGGAAGCTTATTATATCCGGACCTAAGGGGGAGCGAAGCATGGCGGTGGCCGACTTTTTTCACCCCCTGGGCAATGATCTTTCTTTTAACGAGATCATCCGGGAGATTGAAATCCCGGCTTGCAACTTTTCTTCAAAGCAGACTTTTTTGAAGTTTACCCTGCGCAAACCTGTTGATTTTGCCATTGTGAGCGTAGCTTCCATTATGAGAGTCGAAGAAGGGGTTTGTGCTGATGCCCGAATAGCCCTTGGGGCTGTGGCTCCTTTTCCTGTAAGAGCGGAGAGAGCCGAAAAATTATTGCTTGGCAAACCTGTCAGCGAGGGGATTGCTGCAGCTGCAGCAGAAGAATCGCTTGCAGGCTCAAAACCGCTCAGCGGGAATGCTTATAAGGTGCAGATAGCTAAGACACTGGTAAAAAGGGCTATAATGGGTTCAAACAATTAAAGTTTCTTTTTAAGATAGCTGCGCTCTTTCCCAAAAAAAATAAATGAAAACCAGGTAAGTTTTGCACGGGGAAACCTGTAAACTGTCCGCCGTGCTTTTTGTTTTCCTGATATTGTTATTGAGATTTAGTTTACATAATGTTAGAATTAGAAATTGAAGTCTCGATTTGAAAAAAGTTTTTAATGCCGTTCCCTGTTTTATTACAACTCTGTGAAATTACAGGCTTACCAGCTTACATAGTTTAATTTTAAAAAGGAGTTGAAAGAAATGAAACTAACTGGGAATGGTATTGTAGCACAATCTGGGGGTCCTACTCCCGTTATAAATAACAGTGTTTACGGGGTTATCAGACAATGGCTGAGGCTGAAGGGGACAGGTACTCTTTACGGTGCCTTTTATGGTATAAAGGGTGTTTTGCAGGAGAATTTCGTTGATCTATCATCCCAACCGGAGGAGATTATCGAGAAATTTAAATATACTCCGGGCGCAGCCCTGGGTTCATGCCGTTATAAATTGCAGGAAGAAGATTATTTTAAGCTGCTGCAGGTATTTATAAAGCTTAATATCAGGTATTTTTTCTATATCGGGGGGAACGATTCCATGGACACGGCCGACCGGGTGAACAGGCTGGCGGTTAGGGAAGGGTATCCCCTAAATGTAATCGGCATTCCTAAGACGATTGACAATGACTTGCCTTTTACAGATCATTGCCCGGGTTATGGCAGCGCAGCCCGGTATCTAGCTACTACGGTGCTGGAGACAGGTATTGATCTCAAAATGTTAATCAACAACACACGTGTGGCAATCCTGGAAGTAATGGGCAGAAACGCCGGCTGGCTGACAGCAGCTACGGCGCTTGCCAGAAGAGAAGAGGGAGATGTTCCGCACTTACTCTGCCTCCCGGAAGTGCCCTTTAACGAGGATAACTTCGCTGCCGAAGTGGAGAAGATATATCGTGAGAGAGGCTACGTCTATATTGCCGCCTCCGAGGGTCTTGTTGATCAAGAAGGAAACTATCTTACAGCAAGTAACAGCAGGGATTCTTTTGGCCATGTTCAGCTCGGCGGACTGGCAGGTACCCTGAAAGAGCTGGTTGAAAAAAATACCGGCCTCAAGGCAAGGTGTAATATACCGGGTACAACTCAGCGGTCCGCTATGCACCTGGCCGCGCGAACCGATGCAGAAGAAGCTTGCATGGTGGGTGAGGAGGCTGTAAAGCTTGCTGCAGCCGGGAAATCAGGGCTAATGGTGACGCTTATTAGAGAAGGTGAAGAAGAATACCGCTGTCTGACCGGGAGCATAGAGCTG
>DUQX01000150.1 GCA_012837615.1 Bacillota bacterium
AGACGGCATCCAGATCATGAAGGACTATATGGCCTCGGGCTCGTTTGCCCGTGGCAGGGAGGAAAAAGCGGCAGCCGCTTCAATGGTCTTCGTGGGCAATATCAATCAGAGTGTTGACGTGCTGCTGAAGACCTCTCATTTATTTGACCCGTTTCCGGAAGCAATGGCTAACGACACCGCTTTCTTTGACCGGATGCACTATTACCTGCCCGGTTGGGAAATACCCAAATTCAGGCCGGAGTTCTTTACCGACATGTACGGTTTTATTACTGACTACCTAGCGGAATTCTTCAGGGAGATGCGTAAACGTTCCTTTTCCGACGCATTGGACCGCTACTTCAAGGTCGGCCAAAACCTCAACCAGCGGGATGTGATCGCGGTCAGAAAGACTGTTTCCGGGCTGATTAAGCTCATCTATCCTAATGGTGATTTTAGCCGGGAAGAGGTAGAGGAAATTTTACGCTATGCCCTGGTGGGCAGGCGGCGGGTTAAGGAACAGCTCAAGAAAATCGGCGGCATGGAGTTCTATGATGTCCATTTTTCCTATATCGACAATGAAACCCTGAACGAAGAATTTGTTTCCGTGCCGGAGCAGGGCGGCGGTAAAATAATCCCGGAAGGCATTGGGAAACCAGGACATGTTTATACCATCGGCCGCGGCAAATCAGGCATGATCGGAGCTTACAAAATCGAGGTCCAGGTAGTAAGCGGCTCAGGCAAGTTCGAGAAAACCGGCCTGGGAGCCTACCGGGAAGCCAAAGAGGCCATTGATACAGCCTTCCGCTTCTTTAAAGCCAACAGTAAAAGCATTAGCCGCTCTATAACAACCACAAACAAGGACTACCTGATGCATGTGGTGGATATCCACGGTGTTGGGCTTACCTCCGAACTGGCGCTGGCGGCTTTTGTCGCCCTGTGCTCGGGCGGGGTGAGCCGGCCTTGTCAGAGCCAGCTGGCCATCCTGGGCTCAATGAGCATTGGCGGCACCATTAATAAGGTAGAAGAGCTCGCCAATGTGCTGCAGGTCTGCTTTGACGCCGGGGCCAAGAAGGTCCTCCTGCCCATGTCTTCGGCCGCCGACATCGGTACTGTGCCGCCGGAGCTTTTCGCCAGGTTCCAAATATCCTTTTATCAGTCACCAGAGGATGCTGTTTTTAAGGCTCTGGGGGTGGAGTAGGTAGCTAGCAAAGGGATAAAGGGGGAAGAATAATGTATAAATTAGTTGATAATGAAGGTGTTTTATACAATGAATTTCAATATGAGGATGAAGCAGAATATGAAAAAATGATAGTTGCTAATGCAGAGACGATTTTTGGATCACAGGGAATTTATTTTGATATTAAAAAGAAGATAGGCAAATCTAAAGAAGGCGCTGCTATACCAGACGGGTACTATTTAGATTTAAAATTTCACGATGAACCGGTCTTATACTTTGTTGAGATAGAACTTAGCAATCACGATGTTTACGGTCATATTGGTGAGCAAGTTTTACGCTTTGCGATTTCTTCTGAAATAAGCAAGCATAAAATAAAAACAATATTAATCGAGGATATAAGTAAAGATCCAATAAAGAGTAAAAAAGTTGATGATTTTTTTAAGTTATCCAAGAGATTTAATAATATTAACCAATTATTGGATTGTTTAATTTTTGACAAAGAAGTTGCTGTAATAATTGTTATAAATGAGACTAGTGAACAACTGACAAGGGTTCTTTCAAAAATTAAAATATCAGCAGATATTATTGAAGCCCAGAGCTTTATTTCAAAGGATAGAATAATACATCGATTTAACCCTTTCCAGAATGATATCTTAGAAGGCATACCAACATCTACTGATTTAGATGATTTGGATACCATAGTTGTGCCTGCTAGAGAAGAGGGATTTAAGGAAGTGTTCATCGGAGAGAACTGTTGGTATCAAATCCGGATATCGGCTGCGATGCTTAGCAAAATTAAGCATATTGCAGCGTACCAGGTAGCTCCTATATCTGCAATAACTCATATAGCTGAAGTTGAGCGGATTGAGAAATATAAAGATACCGATAAATACATTGTATACTTTAAAGGTAATGCAAAACCGATAAAAAAGATTACGCTTTCCGGCAAAACAAAAGGTAAAGCACCACAAGCTCCGAGATATACATCCTATGCAAAGTTGTTAGAAGCCAGCACTCTCGATGATTTATGGAAATAGTGTTTATATAATTTTTCGACAATTGAACTACTAGCCCGCAAGCGGGACTAGGTTGGTCATATGTTATAACGTTAATCCCGAGGCAGTACTGAGCCAGGTGCTGTTCAGCGCAACGGAGCAGGACAACCAATGCTGGTATATCTACGTACTGGGCCTGATCGGGCAGGAAGACAGCACGAGAAATTATCTGACTTACCACTTCGACCTCCGGGGCAGCACC
>DUQX01000151.1 GCA_012837615.1 Bacillota bacterium
CATGCCGCCACTAACCATCCCCATTATCCTTTTTATTTTCGGTATTATCGGTACAATTTTACCTTTACTTCCGGGAGTATCGTTAATCTGGCTGGGCATGCTTGTTTATGGAATTATAACGGGTTTTCAAAACTTAACTGCACAATTTTACATCCTTCAGGGAATTGCCGCGCTTGTAGTAATATCCATAGATTATTTCACCACGGCCATCGGGACAAAACGCTTTGGCGGGACTAAAGCCTCCATGTGGGGAGCAGCGCTGGGACTTCTGGCAGGCATTATTATACTGGGGCCTCTCGGATTGATTTTCGGCCCTTTTATCGGTGCGCTGCTGGGATCGCTGCTGCAGGGCATCCCGCTTGAAAAAGCCATCCTTGCCAGCTTCGGGGCTTTAATCGGCCTCTTAGGGGGCCTATTGTTAAAGATCATGATAGAAATTATCATGATTTATGCGTTCTTCTGCTATATATGATTTTAATGTATTTTTCCCCTCTCTTCCTCCTCCTGGGCAATTTTCGGGTGAAAGGCTGCATCCAGACTGGCGGCTATAACCAGCGAAATATCTTCAATCTGCGTATCTATCTCCTTGGGTGTTACAATTAGATCTCCGGCAAAAGGCTGCAGCACATCGTGGATAACCTCTTTTTTCTCACCCCACTCCATCCCCTGAACAACATTGGCAAAAGCATTTCCCTGAGGTGATTCCTTCTTTAAAGATACGGCAAGGGCATCCATGCTGTCGCCCGCTATGGTAACCGCATCTACCACAGTAGGGATCCCAATGGCATAAACCGGTATACCCATCGTCTCCCTGTTAATCGCCAGCCGGCGGTTGCCCACGCCGGAGCCGGGAACAATCCCGGTATCGGAAATTTGAAGCGTGGTAAACAGACGGCCCATGCGGTGGGCAGCAAGAGCATCGATGGCAACGATAATGTCGGGGCGGACATGCTCCGCAATCCCCCGGATCATCTCCCCTGTCTCAATCCCGGTGATACCCAGCACACCGGGTGAAAATGCGCAGACCGAACGGTACCCTTCGCCCAGTATCTCCGGTTTCATCTGCATGATATGCCGGGTGATAAAGAGTTCCTGCACAACGCGGGGGCCCAGGGCATCAGGGGTTACATTCCAGTTGCCCAGGCCGATCACCATGATATTTTGTTCCCCGTTCAAGTTTAGCATGCGCTGGATTTCTTTATAAAAAACACGCACAACCTTATCCTGCAAAGCGGTATTCTTTTTCCGCAGGCCCGGAACATCCAGGGTAGTGTAATTCCCCATGGCCTTTCCCATACTGCGGGCTCCCTGCTCCGTTGTAATAGCAACGCGGTTGATGACGATATCCTGGTCGCCATCTTTTTCTACCTCGACACCGGGCAGCTCTTCTCGAGCGCTGAGAACCTCATGTGCCTCCAGCGCGAGATCGGTGCGGACATTGTAACCGGGAATAAATCCAGACAAACCATCCTCTTTGGAAAAACGAAAGACCATTTGCTATGCCCGGAATAATATATTCCGGGCTTTTCCCTCCTTTTTACTTAGAGTTTTGCAATTATAAGTAATGCATTTAGGCAAGCCTGATCTCCTTTAGGTTAACCTAAAATAAGGAAGGTATACAATCCCCATGTCAATGGTGTATTAAAGGGAGATCTGCCTCTAGTTGACATGGTGTCCGGTTAGAAGTTAAAAATGCCGGAAGCTGAGGCAGCGCCGTAAGAGTATTTGTTAAGTCAAATTCACTCAACTCCTTTTGCTGGTAAAAACTTGCTTTAGAGCCACCTCCAGGCCCGGGAAGGCTACTGATTGAGCCCTATCGTCCCCTTTGAATGAGAATATCTTTTCGATTTTGTTATCTGCAAAGACATAGATATAAATCTCGGCCGAGAAAGGATTTACAACCCAGTATTCCTCAATGCCGCTTTCCATATAAAGATCGAGCTTTTTTACTATGTCCCTGCTCCTGGTGGAATCCGAAAGCACTTCCACTACAAGTGCAGGGACTCCCATGTATTTACCTTTTTCATCGATCTTTTCCGGGTCGCAGATAACAAGTATATCGGGTTGAACCACATTGATCTTTTCTTCATTTTCCAGCCGGAATAAAGTAACATCAAAAGGAGCGACCAGCGGTTCACAATCTTTATTTTGAAACCATGAGATAAATGCACCAAAAATTTCTTTAACCGCTTTTTGGTGGGGATATAGTGGCGAGGCCAGTATAAATATCTCCCCATCGATATATTCATAGCGGTTTTCGCTTTCCTCAACGATCTTGAGGTATTCTTCATAGGTGACTTTAATACCGTGCGGGCTGTATGAAGGCGAACCTTCGCCCACCAGCCAGCGGCCTTCGCGCTCATTTTCTGTATATGCCACCAGTTTGGCCGTTTTTTTTCCGTTTTTGGTAATAATAACCTCCTCGTACTGCGAAAGTTGGAGATATTTACCGAAGTTGTTCTGAATATCTGTCGCGGAGACGATCATGATCAGACCTCCAGTTTAGGTATTTATTGCTTATATTATAGCTAATAATTAAAGGATGTCAATAACATTAGGCATATTTTATAGTAAATATGCCTAATGGTGCTTTAGCTTTATACCGAAAAGCCGGCAAGATTAGCCTTTGGCGCGCTGATAATCAAAGAAACATTGGGCCTGACCGATGAGGAAACGGTTGAGTTACACAAACGAAAAGCCATTCGACCCGTCACTTATGGTACGCTTCCGCAAACGCTTTAGCGCAGAGAAGCTTAATGCAATCAACGAAAACATCTGCGCGCGTTACCTCCGAGGTTATTCTTGAAATTATATATCAATGATTTAATACATCAATCTGAATCAAATACTCACAGTTGACGAAGTAAGTGTAACCGTATATCTACAGCATTGGAATGGATCAAGCTGGTCAGATGTAGGAAACCCGATTACGAAAACCAAGTATAATGAGCGTCGTGTTCTTACCAGCGCAGAAAG
>DUQX01000020.1 GCA_012837615.1 Bacillota bacterium
AGCGAAAAAAGCCGTAAAAAAGATCGTAAGTAGAACCCCCGCAACCTTCGTGGTTGCGGGGGTTTGTCGGTGTTTCTGCTGGTGGGGCTGCCGAGGATCGAACTCGGGACCTCTTGAATGTGAGTCAAGCGCTCTCCCCCTGAGCTACAGCCCCATGATACATATTTTCCGCGAATTTATTATAGCATTAAACATTAAATGAGTCAAACAAGAATAATCGATGGATCGATGGGATATTTATACTCTATTTCAGGTTCTCAGAGTCTATAATCCTATACCTACGGTGGATGATCAACGATAGGCGCTGGATAATCGACACGCTTACCTACCATCCTCATTTGGTGCTCAACCAGCAGCAAAAGATGAAATGTGCTTGCGCTGTGATGCATTTTATCTTAAATATTTTAAGTCTTGACAAAATTCAAAAAATAAAATACTATATTGTTTAGTTAGTGTCAGACAATTATACATTAAAGCGTCCAGGAAAAATTTGATGAAAAAGGGAGGTTTTATGAAAGACAATAAACCTATTTTTAAGCCTTACAGAAAAAAATCTGCTCATAATTATGTATTTGAAGTACTAAAGGAATTTATTATTTCGGGAGCATACAAACCGGGGGATCGTTTGCCGACTGAAATTGAACTTTCCAAAACAATGGGAATAAGCCGCGCTGCCACGCGAGAAGGTTTAAGGGAACTGGAAGGAATCGGGCTAATCACTACTGTACAAGGCTCCAAGGGAGGAAGATTCGTAAAAAATATAAACTCGGATATTATTGTCAATGGCCTTGACATTCTATTAAAAACGCATAAAACCAGCTTTGATGAGCTGATAGAAGCAAGAAAAGCTATCGAGTGTATAACCGCTAAAATGGCAGCTACCAACCGTTCACAAGAGAATTTGACAGCGATGTCAAAAGTTCTCGATTTAAGGGTAAAATCAAAAGAAGAATTTTACAGTAAAACATTTGAATTGCATGAATTAGTTGCTCTCGCCTCACAGAATAAGGTTTTGTTTTACATAGTCCAGGCTATTCGCAGGCTTATTTTTCAAACTTATTCAGAGATTTCATTGGAGGAAAATAACATTGAACTTGTTATGAAAACACATAATGCAATTTTTAAATCAATAAAGAACCGCGATCCGAAAGGAGCTGAAAAAGCGATGCTCTCCGATATTGAAGCCTACAGAAAACTCTATCTCGATGTTCTAAAAAAACGTTTTTCAGATGAATAGAGGGTAGCTGAAGGGCATCACCTTTAATAATATCTTTTTGAAAGGAGTGCAGTAGATTTATGGCAAAAGTGGCTTGTTTTCTTCCTCAGGAGCTATTCGAAAGAAGCAAAGTGGAGATAATCCCCGGATGGGACTTTATCTTTGCCAAAAATCAAGGAGAAATAGAAATTATTGAAGCCTGTAAAAGAGCAGATTTCCTGCTTGTTACAGCGGCTAACCCGCCTGTGACGGCCAGGGTAATTAAAAACATTAATTCTGTTTGCTTGCTGCAGGTTTTCGGAGCTGGTTTTGATAAAATCGATATCGAAGCAGCCAGGGAGGTTAACCTTCCTGTAGCCAATACCCCGGGGCAAAATGCTACTACTGTGGCTGAATTTACCATAGGAGTACTTGTTGCCTTACAACGGAAAATTCTAATAGGCAATCGGGAAGTAAAAGCAGGCAATTTTCGTGAAATTGAGCGAAAATTAATACAAACCGGGTTAAAAGAAATAAGGGGTAGCAAGATTGGGCTGCTGGGGCTGGGAGCTATCGGACGCCTGGTTGCCAAGCTGGCATCGTTAATGGGAGCAGAAGTTTGTTATTATGATCCTTATCGGGTTGACCGGGACATGGAAAAAGAATTAAAAATAACTTACTGTTCGTTTGAAGAACTGCTCAAAAATAGCGAAGTGATCAGCATACATGCTCCTTTGAACAAAAACACGCGCGGGTTAATCTCCAAAGAGGAAATCGCCTTAATGCAACCGGGAACACTACTTATTAACACTGCTAGGGGCGAGATCGTCGATCAGCTTGCCCTGGCAGAAGCGCTGGAAAGCGGACATCTTGGGGGCGCTGCCGTTGATCACTTTGCACCGGATCCTCCTCCGGCAGATCACCCCCTTTTGAATTTATCTATTGAAGCAAACGATAGGTTAATCGTGACATCCCATATTGCAGGCGTTACTGCCGGATCTTTTGCTCGTATGCTGAAAGAGGCGGTGCAAAACCTGCAGCGCGTAGCCGCAGGGGAAAACCCCAGATACGTGGTAAATGGAATTTCTCAGGCAAGATTTACAGATCGCAAAACAACAAAAAGCAAATAGTTAAGAGCTTAAAAGTTAAGAGCTAATAGATAAAAGCTAAGAAAAAACAGCTTCAAAAAATCGCTCGATGCCCGGCACGACTTCTATATGAGCTGTTGCCCTGGGATTGCTGCGTGATCTCTAAGGGGAAGAGGATCAATCAACTTGACCCGGGACAGCTTGCCGTGCAGGCCATCAGGCAAAATCCATACCAGAAACGCTCTCTCATCGTCTGTTATAGCTTATCGGTTGTCCGTAAATTACGGGCAACATTTTATTTATTGGTAATAGGATAATAGGGAGAGACACTTTTTAGCCTCCGCAGTCCCAGAATTATGAAAGAATATTAAAAGAATCCAGAGATGACTGCCAAGACCGTAAAGGATGGCTGGCTTCATACTGGAGACCTGGTATGGACAGATGAAGAGGGATATATCTACATTGCGGACAGGAAAAAAGACCTTATCATACGGGGCGAAGAAAATATTTTTCCAGTAGAAATAGAAGATGTATTAAGGCGCCATCCTAAAGTTGCTGATGTAGCGGTAATAGGGTACCCTCATGAGCGGTTAGTAGAGATAGCTATGGCCATTGTACAGCTTCATCCAGGGGAAAAGGTGGAAGAAAAAGAACTAATTAATTTCTGTGCTGAGCAAGGGCTGGCCAAATATAAATGGCCAGAAAAATTCACATTTAAGGATGTTATCCGCAATGCTACCGGAAAAATTGACAAACCCAAGCTCAGGGAATTGTATATCGGCAAAAAGGGAATTGCAATAGGGGAATAATTCTTGAAATTAAGGAGGGTGAGTGCATTGAATAATCTGCAAAGGGCACCCGGGAAAATTCACTACGGCTGGATTGTAATCTTTATGGGTACGCTTACCACTATTGGAGCGCACGGCTTTGGAAGAATGGCCTATACCCTCATTCTTCCTGAAATGAGCGCCGGGCTGGGTATTACTAACACCGGTGCCGGTATGCTGGCATCCGGAAATTTGATGGGATATCTTGTTTTTGCACTTGTCGGCGGAGTTCTGGCCTCAATCTATGGAAGCCGTGTCGTCATCTCCCTCTCCCTTTTGCTGATGGGGATTACTATGGTACTGACAGGAATGGCCGCCTCATTCGAATTCGCCCTGGTTATGCGCCTGCTCACCGGAATAGGAAACGGCGGAGCGTATGTTCCTGCGATGGCCCTGGGTTCAACCTGGTTTGCCATGAATAAGCGCGGCTTTGCGACAGGTATCGTTACGGCCGGCACAGGGATCGGTACATGCCTCTCCGGAATCGTTGTCCCTTTAATTTATATTGCTTATGGAACGCAGGGGTGGCCTTACGCCTGGTACTACCTGGGAGGTGTAGTGCTGATAATCTCTGCTATATGCTGGGCCTATCTAAGGAACAATCCCGCTGATATTGGATTGGAACAGGTCGGCAATAAACCTCAAATTTTATCTGCTGAGGGTACCACATCACCTGCAATTTCTGTTTCTGCTTCTACAGTATCTAAAAAAGCGCGCGCCGGCAATCTGCAGTGGGGACTCGTTTACAAAATGAAAGAGGTCTGGTACATCGGAATTGTCTACTTTCTCTACGGCTTATCCTACATTATCTATATGACCTTTTTTAAAGTATTTCTTTTGGAGGCCGGCGTTGCAGATGCGAGTGCTAACGCCATGTGGGTGCTGGTCGGGGCGCTGAGTATTTTTTGCGGGGTTATCTGGGGAGGCATCTCGGATATTTTTGGCCGAAATTATGGCGCAGCGCTGGCATACCTTACTCTGGCAGGCTCCTACCTTATCTTTGCCCTTTTTAACTCTCTCGGAGCTTTTTATCTTTCTGCCGTGCTCTTCGGTTTGTGTGCCTGGAGCATACCGACAATCATGGCTGCTGCTGCAGGAGATCAGATAGGCCCGGATCTGGCATCGGCCGGCGTAGGTTTTGTAACTCTCTTTTTCGGCATCGGGCAGGTAATTGGCCCGACACTGGGGGGATACCTCAGGGATGCAACAGGAACGTTTACCGTCCCATTTATAGTTGCTACAGTGATCTCACTGGCAGGCTTTTTGGGGTCGCTGCTGCTGCTCAAGAAACCAGGTTCCGGTGTCAAGGTAAAATTGTAAGAATTTAACCGGAAATAAATAACGGCTGAAGCTTTAACGCCCCGAGGAGAAACGATCAAAATAAAGCCCGGGATAACCCGGGCTTTATTAACACTCAGCCAATCGCTCACTTAATATACAACCTTACCAAGCTTACGATCTTCACGATTTTGCAGATCTTAAGCCGAATAACCGCATTGAGGAACGGTTAAACTACTGACACTTACTCCTATCTTAATTCTTTTACCTTTTTCCTTATCCTATTCCTTGGGCTTCGGCATTACTTCTTCAAACATTTCGTCATCATAACGACGGCCTTTGGCCAGCAGCTGTCTGAGTTTAATTATATCAGCATCCCTGGTGCCGGTTTTCTTGGCGGTATTAAATGCGGTCATACCCATATCGAACTCACCGTACAACGAGGCATTGGCGGCCCACC
>DUQX01000021.1 GCA_012837615.1 Bacillota bacterium
CCAGATTAAATACGAGGGCTATCTGATCAAGCAGGAAAACAGCGTCCGGCAGCTGGCCAAACTTGAAACCAGGGTTATCCCGCCGGATTTCTCCTACGACGAGCTAACTAACCTCTCCACAGAGGCCAAGCAGAAGCTGAAAGAGATCAGGCCGCGCACCCTGGGGCAGGCCTCGCGCCTGGTCGGGGTGACCCCGGCGGATATCTCCTTCCTGGCGCTGCGCCTGATTAGAAAATAATAAAGTGTTTGTTCCAAATTCTTTAGAGAGTTATCAAAGTCACGGCTGAATACAAATGCTTGTGGCAATCCAATTTGTAAAAAGGGGGAGCGTCTTGCCTTCTCCGGGTTGGTATTATCGCTTGAGCCGTTTTTTCAAGGAAACTTTTAGTGAAAAAGTATATAAGATCCCTCTAGATGCCGGTTTCAGCTGTCCCAACAGGGATGGCACTATCTCTACCGGGGGGTGCATCTTCTGCTATAATCCAAGCTTCAGCCCCGCCGCCCTGGCCGGGGAAAGGGAAGGACGGCTCCCTTCCGTCCAGGAGCAGATCCGGTCCTTTCAGTTAAGGGCGGAAAAGAAGGCGGAAAAATTTGAAGCGCGGCCAAAAGCGCATGAAGAGCTTCAAAAACATAAAGGGTATAAAGCACATGAAATGCAAGCAGCGAAGACAGCAGAAAGCTCCTGCCCGGCGCGTTATGATAAGGTTACTCCATGGGAAGGCTCTTGCCCGGTGTCACGCAGTACCGAAAGTTCAAGAAAAGCCGCACAGCGTGATCCCGAAACTACAGGTAACTCCTGCTCCAGGCGGCAGTCCGGGGCACCTGCGGCACCTGCTGATGCAAAGAACTTTCAGCCGCGGCGCAAGTACCTTGCCTATTTCCAGGCTTACAGCAACACTTATGCGCCCCTGCCGCACCTTCAAAAGCTCTACGAGGAGGCGTTGTCGGCTCCCGGGATCATCGGCTTGAGCATTGCTACAAGACCCGATTGCCTTGGGCCCGGTGTGCTGGAGCTGCTCCAAAGCTATGCGCAAAAATACCATATCTGGCTGGAGCTGGGGCTGCAATCCTCCAGCGACCGCACGCTGCGGCTGATTAACAGGGGGCATACATACCATGACTTTGAACAGGCGGTTCTGGAAAGCAGTAACCGGGGAATTTATATCTGTGCGCACCTCATCAACGGCCTCCCGGGAGAAGGCCGCGCGGAGATGCTGGAGACAATCGCGAAGATCAACAGCCTTCCTTTGCACGGGGTCAAGTTTCACCAGCTGCAGGTATTTCGGGGCACGCCCCTGGCCCGCCTCTACGAAAAAGGCGAAGTGCCGCTTCTGTCCCTGCGGGATTACCTGGAGATCCTCTGCGACCAGCTGGAGCTGCTGCGCGGCGATATCGTCGTGCATCGCCTGCTGAGCGAGGCAGCCAGCGAAGAGCTTTTGATCGCCCCGCGCTGGGATATCGGCAGATCCCGTTTTTCACAGCTGGTCGAGGGGGAGCTGAAAGCGCGCGGCTCCTGGCAGGGGAAAATGCGCGCAGCGAAAGGGGAGTCGGCCAGGTGATTAGGGGGGTGGGCATTGATATCATACGTGTGGAGCGTGTTGACCGCGCATACCGTCGCAGGCCGGAGCGTTTTTTGCAGCGTATCTTTACCGTTCGGGAGAGGGAGGCACTTTTTAAAAAAGCAAAACTGTCCCCTTCCATCGCTGCCCGTTTTGCCGCTAAGGAAGCGGTTGCCAAAGCCCTGGGCTGCGGTATAGGACAGGTCCGCTGGCGCGAGTTGGAGATCCTCCCCGGGGAGAGGGGAAAGCCCGTAGTGCATTTGACGGGAAGCGCACAGCGCTGGGCGGAAAAACACGGCATTGCAGGCGTGGAGGTCACCATCTCTCACGACGGCCCCTACGCTGTCGCCGCAGCCATCGCTTATGGATGTGACGGGACAAAATAAGTTGCTCTGTGCTCTCCTATACCCTATAGTCCCTATTAGTGTGCGTACGTAGCCAGCGTATTAATTGTTCTTCAGAAATACTGCTGTCTGCAACACCAAGCATTAAAGTAACAACTTCAGGTTCTGTTGCGTCAATTTCGTAATCATTAAGGCCCAGGAAAGTATACATAGCCATAAAGGCGGTCCTTTTATTACCATCTATGAAACTATGATTCTTGGACAGAGCATATCCATAGGCTGCCGCTAAAATTACAATGTCTGATTCTTGCTTATATGCCCATAGATTTATTGGACGCGCAAGGGCAGATTCCAAAAGGTTGGTGTCTCTGATTCCATACTGCCCGCCATGTTCCCGAATCTGACTGGTGTGAATAGCTTCTAAGATCGCCTTGGTCAACCAAATCGGTTCTTTCATATAAGCACCTATTTGTTGCACCTACTCGGAGAGTTTGCGGAGTGCGTTACGATATTTTTTTGCACCTTTTTCATAAACGGCCGTGGCTTTATCAAAAATTGGATCATAAGGTGTTATCAAGATACCCTTGTCGGTTTCAGAAACAAACACTTCATCCCCCTTACTAAGGTGGAAACGCTCGGCAATTTCTTTAGGTATTGTGGCGCCAATGGATCCGCCCATCTGGCGTAAAATAATTTTCTTAGCCATTTTATCACTCCTTCAGCGGGTATAACTATATTGTAGCATAAAAATGCTACAAATAATACCGCCTTTTGGAGGGGCCGGCGTATAAGTGACCAAGGGCTACCTCCTTGATCTGTAAAATAAAATTCTAAACCAGGGCAAGATAAAAAAGGTTATATAAAAGACTTTTCCTCTATTGACAAAATACTACTTTTTCAGATAAACTGTTCTATGATTGAACTTTATAATTGAACTTTAATGTTTAATTTTTTTACTTGGGAGTAGGAGCTTCACAAATGGAAAAGGAACACCTCATCCTTTCTTACATCCAGCAGCAGGAAGACGTTACCCAGCGGGATATTGCCCGTAACACCGGTATGGGCCTGGGGACTGTCAACATCCTGCTCAAGAAAATGATCAAAAAAGGCCTGGTAAAGATTGAGAGGCTGAACGCCAGGTCCCTGCGCTATATGCTTACTCCCAAAGGCTTGAAAGAGAAAACAG
>DUQX01000022.1 GCA_012837615.1 Bacillota bacterium
GTTACCAGAAACATAATCATAGCGGTTGTCCGGGTGGTATCGGCGATCGACATATTAAATTCTTTCCAACCGAGCCGCCTTTCAAGAACTGTCAGTACCAGAACTCCCCCGGCGCCTACAGCTCCTGCTTCAGTAGGAGTAAACCATCCGGCAAACAGGCCTCCCAGGGAGATGATAAAGACTGTTAATACTTCCCAGAGGCCTCCGCGAAGGGCGAATAACCTTTCTTTCCAGCTAAATTTAGGCCCGGCGGGGCCAAGAGAGGGATTGTAGAAAGCAAGAATTGAAATAGTAGCCATATATAGCAGCATTAGAAGGATCCCGGGGATGATACCGGCCATAAATAGTTTTCCTATGGATTGCTCCGTTGCAATACCGTAAACAATAAAAATAACGCTTGGCGGTATGAGGACTCCAAGCGCCCCGCCTGCCGCTACACTGGCTGTAGAGAGGGACGGCGTGTATTGGTAATTATCCATTTCCGGCAGGGCGATTGCTCCAATAGTAGCTGCTGTAGCTGTATTGGATCCGCAAACTGCTCCGAAAAGCGCACACGTTGCTTGAGTTGCTATTGCCAGCCCGCCGTGAAGGTGCCCAACCAGTTTATAGGCAAAATCATAAAGTCTGGCACCAATCCCTGAGTAAAAAGCAAGGAAACCCATCCAAACAAACATGGGGATTACGCTGAGCGAGTACGAAGAAAAAGTAGAAAAAATATCCTTGGCCACTACCCTAAACGCTGCGGAGGGCGAAGATAGATAACTAAAACCCAGAAAACCTATCAGTGCCATTGCATAGGCAATCGGCATCCGCAGAAGTAAAAGAATAAAAAAACCCAAAATGCCGACCAGGCCTGCTGCCAGGGGGCTCATGTTTTAACCCCCTTTCTGATATACTCTATAAGTTTGAACAGAATGACCAGGGAAAGCATGAAAAGGCCTAAGGTTACAAGATAAATAAAGGGGTAAAAGGGCATTTTAGTTGTTGGAGATACTTCCCCGCTAAGGATCATGCTATAGGCATATTTACCCGTATGCCAGGTGGCCAGGCTCAAGAAAATAAAAGAAATAATATCTATGATGACAGTAATCACATACTGAACTCCGGGTGAAAATTTTTCCGCGATAAAGGTTACCGCAATATGGCCGTTTTGAACAGCGCAGTAAGCCAATGAGAGCCCGATTATAAGTGCTGTAAGAAAACCAACATATTCATAGGTGCCCAATATGGGCTGTTTTATCAAAGACCTTAATAGAATATTACCGACGATAAGTGCCATAGTGGCAACCATGCACCAACCGGCTATTTTATCAAAAACCTTACTTATCATTGAAATCATGACAATGTAATTTTTTTTCATAACAGATTTTCCTCCAGCATAACAGACTTACCCCCGAATCTTAATTATTATCTTTTTGGATGCGGCAAGACCCGGAACTAATAATACAGTTCCAGGTCTTGCCATTTCCACGCTGGTTGAAATTATTTATAGATTTCATTATATTTATCAGCAAGCTTCTTTGCTACATCCAGAGCTTCTTTGCCCGGCAGCCCTTTTCCATCCATATCGGCAATGAAATCGTTATGAATCGGCTGAATCTTTTCCATCCATCTTGCAGTTTCCTCATCCGAGAGGTAGATTATTTCCATCCCTGTTTCTTCTACGGCAAATTTTAATCCCGATTCACATATGGAATCCCACAAGCCGATTGCAGTATCTTCATAAAATTTTTCGGTTACCTCCTCAATAGTTGATTGCAAATCCGGCGGCAGTGAATTCCATGTATCCAGGTTTATTGTGGCAAAGAATAAAGTATTATAAAGGAAAGGCGTTATTATCAGGTAATCGGTAACCTCTGCGTGCCTCCAACCCTCCAGTGTCTCGTTTGGTGCGAGGTTTCCTTTTACAACACCTTTAGATAAAGATTCATAGGTATCTGACTGGGGCATCGCTACCGGAATAGCACCCAGAGCCTCAAGGGTTTTGGCGCTTAACCCGGTGGCCCTGATTTCCATTCCCTGGAGATCTTCCAGAGTTCGAACCGGGTCTTTGGTCATTAAATTTCCTGGCCCGGTGGTAAAAACCATCATCAATTTTGTATCTTTGACTTCGTCAGGATCCAAATCCTTGATTCCTTCCCAGGCCACCTTGCTGGCTACCTTGGAATTGTTGTAGATTATACCCGGAAGTTCAAAAACTTCTGAAAGAGGGAATCTCCCTCTGGTATAAGCAAAACAGGATATTCCAATGTCAGCAATACTATTAACTACCCCATCATAAATTTCCGCTGCCTTAAGTAAAGTTTCGCCGGGATAACTGGTTATCATCACCTGGCCATCGGTAGCTTCTTCAATGGCTTTTGCCCATCCCGGAACAAGTACCGTTTCAACTGCATGTGCGGCAGGCCAAAAATGAGCCAGTTTAAGTTCGATAACGTCAGGTGGCGAAACCTCTTTATCTACCCCCTCTTTCGTGCCTTCTTCGGGAGCCGCAGCCGGAGCACATCCCACAAGGCCCACTAAAAGGATGAGCAACAAAAAACAGCATGCCAAGCGGGTTACATTTTTTCCCAAAGTATGACCTCCCTTAATTATTTTACTATAGTATATTTGCCAATATCCAGAAAGTTTCGTTATTAATTGCTAGTTTTCCAAAAATCAACTATTTTCAGAATATTAGCTTGTAGTGTTAGCATTATTTCTCTTTTTTAATATACAACAAGGTTGCGCCTAAGTCAATAAATTTTAAAGAGTTTAACTTTTCCGGCGCAGGTTAATATTGCTGAATATATTGAGGCTCCAGGAAAAGAATTTGGCGGTTATGTCAGCAAGATTACTTGACAAATAGTATATTTAACATATTATTAATTCTGTAATAATATCAAATATATCAAAATTTATTAATGGTTAGATCCTTCTACAATATCTTATTTTTCGTTATTTAATTGTAACTGCTCAATTTGCGCAGGATTGTCATCCCGAGCGTTAGCAAACGATCCCTGCCCTGAGGGGAGCAAGGATTTTTTTCACTACGTTCATAGTAACAAGGCATTTTTCATACTGTGGCTTTTTGCACACTGCCGTTCCTATGCCCTGTATAGTTTTGCTCTGAGTGGTTACATTTGATTTATTTTTATGATGTTTTAGTCTGAACGCTCCATTTAAATAGATTGGTGAAGGGAGGAGATACCTTGAATTTAAAAGGAAAGGTTGCTCTCATTACCGGAGGGGGCACCGGCATAGGTGCAGCGGTGGCAAAACGGTTTGTTGCAGACGGTGCGAGAATTTGTATCACAGGCCGTCGCGAAGGATGTCTTGACGAAGTAATTGCATCATTGCCTACCGGGGCGGCAACAAAGTGCCCTGGAGATGTTACGAAGCCGGAAGATACAGAAAGAATGGTGAAAACGGTGCTTTCTTTTGGCGAAAAAATCGATGTGCTGGTTAATTGTGCAGGGCTGGGGGGTATGGGGTCTATCACGGATATTGATCCTGTTGATTGGCGTAAAACGTTTGAAGTGAACCTGAACGGCCCATTTTTGCTCATGAGGGCTGTAATACCGCATATGATAAAGGCAGGAGGCGGTTCCATTATAAATATATCCTCTTTGGCAGGATTGCGCTGCCAGCCTAAAGCTACCGCCTATAGCGCCTCAAAAGCTGCGCTTAACATGCTTACCCAGCAGGTTGCCTTTGACTACGG
This sequence comes from Bacillota bacterium, assembly GCA_012837615.1. Classification (GTDB taxonomy): domain Bacteria; phylum Bacillota; class Dethiobacteria; order DTU022; family UBA8154; genus DUQX01. Next base: position 3,704 of record DUQX01000022.1, read on the forward strand.
GCGTTACAATATCCGCTGCAATGCCGTCTGTCCGGGTTTTGTCTACACGGATATGGTTGAAAAGGGCGGCCTGGGCAAACTTGCGGAAAGGATTGGTGTTGATATGTTCAGCCTCGTAAACAACGTATTTAAAGATATACCTATCCGCAAGCCGGGCACCCCGGAGCAAATAGCGGGAATATGCAGTTTTTTGGCCGGTGATGACTCATCGTATATGACTGGTGCAGTGATCCCGGTGGACGGCGGGACAGCTATAGTGGATGTATTTCCGACCGGCGTTAAGAGGGCAATTTTGGAATTGCAGCGCTGAAGCCGGCACAGCGGGATTTTGATGCAGCGGTGGTTATAAAAATAATACAAAGGTATATAGATTGTGAATTGGAAAGGAGAAAATAATGAAAAACATTGCTTCCATTTTAGAGCTGGCAGCCAGGGATCTTCCCGATAGCCGGGCGTTAATTTATAACGATGGGGATTTTTTTTCATATAAAGAGTTGAATCAGCTGGCGAACAAGATCAGCAACGGCCTGGAATCTTTGGGAGTCGGGCGTGGAGATAAAGTGGCAATTATGCTCAATAATATTCCGGAGTGGGTGGCGATCTGGTTTGGATTAACCAAGATCGGGGGCGTGCTGGTCCCCATAGGGGCTTTCTATAAGGGTGAAGAGGTAGGATATATACTGCAGCACGCCGAAGTCAACACGCTCTTTATAGAAAGTCAAATTACGAATGTTTTGCAGGGGGTTAGCTCTCCGTATCTGAAAAACGTTGTTGTCGTAGGAGATATTGCCGGCAATGATAAGGAAAAAGGCTACCTGCAATTCGACCGGTTTATCGAAGCGATGGACGATCAGTACATTGCCGTTGATGTAGAGCCGGACGATCCCTGCGCTATCTGGTATACTTCCGGCACAACGAGGCTTCCTAAAGGAGTGCTGATGAGTCATTTTGGGTTTGGCAGCCATACGGCGCTAGTGCCGGAGCAAATATTCAGCTCTCCTGCGGATATAATGCTCTCGGGAGTTCCGTGCTCTTCGATTGTAAGCAAGGTGACAATCTTTGGAATGGTGGCTTCAAGAACTCCTTTTGTTATGTTGCCGCGCTTCTCCGCAAAAAAAGCGCTGGAGTTGATTCAATCACAAAAAGTAACGATTTTTTACGGCGTTCCCACCATGGTGCTATATCTTATCGACGAACTTGAAAAAAACCCTGCAAGCTATAACCTGGATTCTCTGAGGTTGATTATTGCCTCGGCAGCGCCTCAGGCAGAAAAAGATCTGCAGCGGTTAAAGAAGCTCTTGCCCCATGTTGTATATCTTCGTTTCTATGGTGCAACCGAGACTATAGGTGGAATGGCCAATACTCATCTGAGCGACTATTATATGTATGGTTACCTGCCCTACTCTGTTGGACGGGCTGTGCGCGGTTCCGAGATAAAGATCGTTGATGAGCAGGGTAATGAGGTGCCGGCAGGCGAACAGGGTGAACTGATCTGGCGCGGAACGGGAATGATGAAAGGTTACTGGAAAGAACCGGAGTTAACTAAAAAGGTGCTCAAAAACGGTTATTATTATACCGGGGATTTGGCCAAAAAAGACGAGCTGGGTATGGTGTATATAACCGGCCGCATCGATGATGTCATTAACTGTGCAGGATTTAAAATCTTTCCCAAAGAAGTAGAAGAAGTTTTAAAAAGCCATCCAGCTGTTTTTGATTGTGCGGTGGTGGGTGTTCCGGATGATGTAAAAGGATCAATACCCAAGGCATGGATTGTGTTAAAAAAAGGTCAACATGTTTCTGAAAAGGAACTGATAGACCTCTGCCGCAGTCAGATGGCACACTACAAAGCTCCCCGGGAAGTAGTATTTCTTGATGAAATCCCGAGAAGTGCAATTGGAAAGGTAGATAAGAAGAAGTTAGTTTAAGATCATTTAGCTTGAGATGAATAAGGTAGTCCAACCATGAGGATTACCCGTGTTGAAGCCATCCCTATCAGCGTTCCATATGCAAGGCCGATCGTTGTATCGAGGGATGCAAACTATCAGGAACTCTTGCTGCGCAGGGAATGTTTCGCGCTCAAGCACCTATGATTTTGGGAAAAAGCAAAAAAGCTGGCGGTGACAAAAGTAATTGCACCCGCCAGCTTTTTTAATTAAGATGTTAATTTTTGGACGCTAATAACTGCTTTCAACCCCCTGCTGTACTAAAATCAGTACTTAATTTATGGCAATCTCTCCGGTCTCCCTGGTAATGATAAAGATTACTCCCGTTGCAGCTATCACCGTCAGCGTTAATCCTCTCTTTCATTGAGGTTAAAGGTTTTGTGCCAGAGCAGGAAGATCATGATCGTCCAGAGCTTGCGGCTCGCATCGTATTTGCCGCTGATATGGCCGTCGAGCAGATTTTTGACCGTTGGCCGCTTAAACCAGCTGCTCCCTTTTTCTCCGAGAAGTTCCCGGAAAAGCTTCTGAAAGTCCGGGCGCTTCATCCAGTCCCTTGTAGGCACCGGGAATCCTTTTTTGGGCCTGTCGATGGCCTCCGCCGGCAGTATATCCCTGAAGGCATCCCGCAGCGCGCGTTTGGTTGTTTTGCCGTGAACTTTGTATTCGGGCGGCAGCGTAGCGGCAAATTCAAAAAGACGATGGTCCAGGTAGGGCACCCTGAGCTCCAGGGAATTGGCCATGGGCATTCTGTCCGCTTTTACCAGGATATCTCCGGGCATCCAGGTGTTGAGATCAATGTACTGCATGCGCGTGACTTCGTCCAGATGAGCTGCCCGGCGGTAAAGGGGGTCCGTTATCCTGAAAGGGGAGGGGTTATTCTCCAGCGTGGTTAGCGTTTTCTTTTCCGCAGAGGAAAAAATCTTTGCGTTGCCCAGGAATCTTTCCTCCAGCGGGCGGCGTGCCCTGGCCAGGTAGTTTTTCCCGGGTATCCCCGAAGGGATAATTTTCTCCAGCAGGAAAAGGGAGCGGCGAA
>DUQX01000023.1 GCA_012837615.1 Bacillota bacterium
ATCTGACAATCTGGATTTAAAGCTGTCAGCGATTCCTCTGCGGAAACAACTTTGGATTTTCCGATGTCGTTTGTGAAATGCAAAATTTGCCGGTGCAGATTGGTTAAATCCACAACGTCATCGTCAATAATGCCGATAGTTCCAACTCCTGCAGCATTTAGATAGTAAGCCACCGGAGAACCCAGCCCCCCCGCACCGATAATCAGCACCCTGCCGGAGATGATCTTTTTTTGACCGTCAAGACCCACCTCAGGTATAATGATTTGCTTGCTATAGCGGACCATCTGATCATCTGTAAAACTCACTCCCGGTAGCACCTCCTCAGTGTTCAGGAACTGGGCCACAAAACTTATTCTTCTTTTTCAATCAACCCATATTTTTTCATAACAATTGTTATCAGAAATTTCATAACCGCGTTTGTCAGACTTACGCCGGCCTTGATGCTTGCCACTTGCAAGCTTCTTCCTTTACGGACCAAAACTGCAACTTTAACCTCCGCCAATCATAAAGTTAACTAACAGCTTAAATATAGAGATCTTGCTATCGGCCGAAAGAACGGTAGCGCCCTTTTCATCCAAAGCAAGAAAAACTCCGGGTTCTTCCTCTGATTCAACCATTCTCCATCCCATTCTGTATAATTTTTCCCAATATTGGGAAGTCCAGCCATATCCTTCTTTCCAATAAAGCTTAGCGTCTACAAAAGGTATACCTTTGTTTATTTCATTAATCTCCTCTTGAGTCAATTCAATATCTTCCATATTTTTAACCTCCAAATATCGATTAAATATCCATGCCTCTGAAGGCCGAGTATTTAATAAAACTACTCAGCGTTTGGTCAACCGGAAATTGCAATGATCCTGGCATTCGGCTCCCTTATCCGACTTTACAATTCTCTTGCCTGCCCGTGGGCATTTAACTATAGAATCCTTGTGATGGGGACAAACAGTCCAACCAGGGGCTTCCAAATTATAGCCTTTGCACTTGGAGCAACGGATCCCCTCAGGTGTCGCTTCAAGCTCTGTACTGAACCTTATCTGCCTGCAATCCGCACAATAACCATACTCCCACTCCTTAATTTCCTCGCTATAGCGTTCTATCCCCTGCTTACGATAGCGTAAGCGTTCCTCTTCATGCATAGCTTCGATGAGGGTCGGAAACTTATGAAAAGGCGATATAGAACCAAAACAATATTCACTATCATAATTATTATTGATCGTCATTGAAAACCACTCCATTCTTTCAGAATACTGAACGACTGTTCAGCTATAACTATATTATAAGGCCAAAAAGGAAAATTTTAAATAGCAAAAACAGGCCAAATAATTTGGTATTAAATGGTGGCACCCTGCCTGATGCAATAATCTTTGTTTTTCGCATTATTACATATTATTCAGAAGTTTTTCCTAGCCATACCTTGTCTTACAAAAATTTACCCCTTCTTCCGGTAATTATCTTTTAAGAAAGGGAATTTCAATCAGGGGAGATTTTAAAAAGCATAGCTTTTATAGGATATTGTATTTCCCGGTATTGTATTTCGCCGGTGCTTTGGCTTATAATATTGACATATACATATTAATAGTACAGGAAAGTAGGGAATGCCCTACTTTCCAACTTTTATTCTCCGCATCCTTGAGCAATGATTTTCTGGGATGACTAAAAAAAACAACACATAGTAAAAGGGAGGGTATTTAGCTTGCTTTGGGAAAAAAGTGGCCCTGCTAATACTGAACTGACGGTGGAGGCGGCTTTGAAGAGGTCCGCAGAATTAGAAATTGAGAACATTGTTGTAGCTTCCAACAGCGGTAAAACCGCCCATAAATTCTTGGAAAGAGGCGTCCGGGTGGTCTGCGTAACACATCAAGCCGGTTTTAACAAACCGGGGGAAAACGAAGTAAATCCGGATATTAAAGAAGAGCTCCTGCAAAAAGGTGCACAGGTTCTAACCACTACTCATCTGCTGGCAGGAGTGGATAGAGCCCTGCGGCTTAAATTCGGAGGGCTCTATCCAGCGGAAATTATTGCTGCATCGCTGCGTATGCTCGGCCAGGGAGTAAAGGTTTGTGTAGAAATCGCTTGCATGGCCCTGGACGCAGGGCTTGTCCCTTATGGCCGGGAGATTATTTCAGTGGCAGGCAGTGGGAATGGAGCCGATACCGCCTGCGTTATTGTCCCGGCCCATTCCCACAATTTCTTTGATACAGTAGTTAAAGAAATAATCTGTATGCCACGGGAAAAGTGATCGTGCACTTGACTCCTGCCGGCTTCTCTGCACAATTTATTTGAACTGCAACCTTTTATCCGGAACCCATTATGCTTTCTTGCTTCTGGGGTGAAACAAAAACCAGCTATGGCTCAACCCCAAAAAGCTATTTTCAAGGAGATGAACTTCCTTACTCCCATTCATACGCATAATTTCCCAATGCTTCGAGATGTTTTTCATCAAAATAAGCTTTTTGGGGCTAGCCAGCTATACTTTTTTACTTTAACTTTTTCTTTCTTTTACTAATATAAGAATCATTTTTTTTATATGAGAAACATCCTTTTAAACGGTTCACCGTTCCCTGATAAACATCTGCGTAAACATCTTTCCATAGTTGCCGCCGTTCACAATTCCAATACCTACATGTGTATAGTTCGGGTTTAAAATATTCGCGCGGTGTCCCGGGCTATTCATCAGTGACGTGTGAGCACGGGCTACTGTGGGCGCACCGGCGAGGTTTTCACCGGCATATGTATACGCGATTCCGGCATTTCTCATCATATCGAACGGTGAGCCATAGGTGGGGGACTGGTGGGCAAAATAGCCCAGGTCAATCATATCCTGACTCTTTAAGCGGGCTAATTTTACCAGCCCTTCGTGAATCCTCAGTTCATTCAGTCCCCTTTGTCTTCTTTCTTGGTTAACCAGGTTGAGCATCTGCTGCTCATCGGCGGTCAATATTGACTCTTCCGGAACCGGCGATTCGGGCGGGTCCGGTTCAGGCTCAGGTTCTGGAGCCGGCGGTGCAGGAGGATCCGGCACCGGTTCAGGTACAGGCTCTTCTATCGGGGGTGTTGGAACCGGCGTTATCTCCCCTGTCCGCAGGTTTATCCTGTAGCAAATTATTATTTTCCGGTTGAGCTTCCCATTTTCCAAAGGAATTTCTACCCGGTAAAGGTTCTCCCCGTCTTTCGTAACAAGCTTTAGAGGGATTTTTTCTCCGTTTACTTTTACGGTCCAATCTACTGTTTTACAGGCCGCGGCGGTAGAGAACATGGAGAGCAAAAGCAACAATACTAAAGTGGTAGTGATAAGCACGCGTTTCTTTAATACCATAAATTAAAATTCTCCTTTCTTACATTTTTGGTAATCCATGTAATTAAGTATAATTTAATTACATCTTAGACACAAACTGTATATACGGCCTTCTTCTCCCTATAAAACCTTTCACCAGGATACAATCAATAAAAAATGAAAGATATGTATTATATAGGATTAAAAAGCTGCAATGCTATAATGTAGAATATTATGGAATTTTGCAGTAAAAAAAGAGCCGCATTTATTTGCAGGCTCTTTTTTAATGATTTTATCAACCCCGGTTTAAGTACTAAATACGTTTTTCCTACCAATCACGATCGTCTTCGCGATGGCCTTTACGGCGGTCTTCGCGTCGGTCATCGCGGCGATCTTCACGGCGGTCTTCGCGATCGTCTTTTGGAATAAAAACTACATCTCCCGGGAAGATCAAATCCGGATTCTTGATCTGCGGGTTTGCCGCTATTAAATCATCTAACGCTACACCAAAACGCTTGGCAATCAGAAATAGCGTATCGCCTTTCTGCACTATATACCTTCTACCAGGTCTGGGTGGCTTGTGCGAATCAGGAATAAAAACTACATCTCCCGGGAATATCAAGTCCGGGTTCTTGATCTGCGGGTTGGCTGCTATCAGATCGTTCAGCGCTACACCAAAACGCTTGGCAATCA
>DUQX01000024.1 GCA_012837615.1 Bacillota bacterium
GCCACTTTTCCAAAGTCGCCCGGGACAAGTCCGGCGGTGAAACCCAGGTGCCCTTCTACGTGGCTATCCTCGCCTCTTTTTATCAGGCTTACCAGCTTTACCGCAAGCAGGACACGCTGCGCCTGGTAGTCTTTGATGAAGCCTTCAACCGCATGGACGCCGACCGCATCGAAGAAGCCATCACCTTTATGAAGAACCTTGGCTTCCAGGCAATTATCGTGGCGCCCACGGGGCGAATTCGCTTGATTATTCCCCACGTTAACACGAACCTGATCGTCATGAAAGACGGTTTCCACAGTTTTATAGAGCGGGTCAGCAGAAAAGACCTTCTGGAAATAGAAAAGCAGAGCTCTTAACATTACAATGTCTGGGATGGTGTAAAGTAGTGAAGCTCAGTAACATCCAGAAAAAGGTCCTCAACACACTCTTGGACCGCTATGAACGCCGCCGGGACTACGGCTCCGCCGAAAAAAGCCCCCGCCGCACCCTCTTGCGAATCGACAGCAAGAGCTTCCCGGATTATTTCCATGTAAGCAACAGCAGCTTTCGATTGATGTTTAACGCCGAGATGGAAGCCCTGGAGCGGCTGGGCTTTGTTAAACTGGAGTGGGTGCGCTTCGACCGGGGGCATACCCTGGAGCGGGTAGCGTTGGCAGAAGAAATGCTGCCGGATATCTATCAGGCGTTGGGAAGGCGCTCTAAGAGGGAAATTTACCGGGAAGCGGCCGAGTATTTGACGAAGTTGAAGGCCGCGGCGCCGCCTCTCATACGCTCCTATTATGATGAACTGCTGCACAGGCTTGCCGCTTATGAATCACTCCCCCCGCCTTTGCGTCCCGAAAAAAACGATGAGCTGATCGATCTGCTTAGAGGCTTCAACGCGCTTTTCGTGCCCCGCGAAGAGGAGATAGCAAAGCGGGCGCTCAGCGTGCAGCTTTACGGGGACTCCAAACGGTGGCAGCAGTTGGAAAAAGGAATTTTGCAATTGCTGCGCGACTATCACCGATCAGCCGGGGATACAGATGCCGAAGCAAATGCCGAAGCAGACGACGCTACCCTGCTGGAAGAGCGGGGCATTGTAAACAACCCGGGGCATATCCTTCTGGCCGGCCCCCTTGTCCTGGCCACACCCAGGGGGCAAATCGATCTGTCTTTATTTGAACCCGACCTGGGGTTGCCCACAAGAATGGTAAAGGAGCTGGCGGTGGTGGATTGCCCGGCGAAAGCCGTGGTTACCGTCGAGAACCTCACTTCCTTTTATCAATACGTGCTGGAAGGGCCGCCGGAACGACTGGCCATCTACCTGGGGGGCTTCGCCGGAACTGCCCGCAGGTTGTTCCTGCAGAAGCTGTACCGTTTTTTCCATGAGCGCGGAAACCCGGTTCCCTTTTATCACTGGGGCGATCTTGATCTGGGAGGGTTTAAAATCTGGCGCGACCTTCGGGAAAAAACCGGCATACCCATTCGGCCTTATTTAATGGACGAGAAGACATACCTGAAATACCTGCACCTGGGACAGCCGATTACAGAGCAGTACGCCCAAAAGCTGGCCGCCCTGCTGGAAGACGACGCCTTTGCCCCGTTTCATACATTAATAACCCTGATCCTCGAAAAGAAAATCCGCCTGGAACAGGAAGCGATCTCTTTATTGCCAAGTGATGAAACATAGAAATAAAAGGTCGTTTTTTATTTTATTCAGCCTGTTCAGTTATTCTATTCAATATTTATCTTTGGTTGAGAAATATCGGGCCAGTAGAAACCCGTTGCCAGAGTTTCCTCGATAATAAATTGGCCGGTATCATCAACAGCCACTTCTTTTAAATCCACAACTTCGACAAGCTGATCATAGGAATCATGGTAGGTCTGCAGAACAACGAAAAGGTTAATACCGCTCTGGGGATAATACTTTTCCAAGTATGATATGATGTTATTTATTTTGTTTTCTATTGCGTTTGAATAAAGCCTCTTAACCTCATGCCAGTTTATATAATCATTCCGATTTATTTGAAAGGAAACAAGAAGGTCGTCGTTGCCTTTATAGTTATCATCCAGCACAATGTTAAAATCAATTAGGCGACCCCCGATTTCCCATTCGCTGTAATTGGTTTGAAGATAGTCTACTACTACATCCTTTTTTACATTAGTAGTGGTGGGTTCAGGTGGGTCAGGCAGTTCCATATATACTGCATATTCATCGGGATCAAACTGAAAAGCAACGCCCATTTCTTCTCCAATAAAACGTAAGGGAACCATCGTCCTCCCTTTCAAGTTAATGGCGGGTACCTCGGGGGTCTTCTCCTCATCGTCGATAAAGAGTTTGATGACCGGGTATCCCTCAAAAAGGCCATGAGTTACCCCCAGGGCGCTTTGCGCAAAAATTAGCAGGGTAATCAAAGATAAAGCGGTAAGCCAAATTACTTTCCTTTTCATTTTCTGTAGAACCTCCTCCGGTTATCTATTACTACTTTCTGTTACTATTATTCTCCATATTTTGCTTTTTTTCCTGCAGGAAGAAACTAATTTCACTTCGATTTCAATTATAGTGATTTTTGTTTCTTAGAGAACAATCATTGTTGAGTTAAAATTAATGGCCCATCTTTGGTTATCGCAATTGTATGTTCATACTGTGCAGATAACTTACCATCGGCAGTTCTTGCCGTCCATCCGTTAGAATCCATTCGGCTGGCCCACACCCCCTCGTTAATCATAGGTTCTATCGTAATAACCATACCCGTTTTTAAAATAAGACCCGTTCCCGGACGGCCATAATGGGGGACATGGGGCTCTTCATGAATTGTTGGTCCGATACCGTGACCCACAAATTCTCTGACAACGGAAAAGCCCTCAGATTCGGCATAATGCTGGATAGCATATCCGATATCGCCCAGCCTATTGCCGGCATATGCTTTTTCAATGCCCTTATATAAAGAATTTTTTGTGACTTTTAACAGGTGCTCTGCTTTGTCCGAAATATTGCCCACTGCATAAGTCCAGGCAGAATCCGCCAAAGCACCGTTTAAATTTACCACCATATCTATAGTTACAATATCACCATCTTTTAAAGGGGTTTTCCGGGGAAACCCGTGACATATTTCATCGTTAACGGAAGCGCAGGTGGCATATTGATAACCCTGATAGCCTTTTTGCTCAGGTGTGGCTCCGTGTTTTTTTAAATATTTTTCAACAAAAGCGTCTATTTCAATTGTAGTGATCCCGGGTTCAACTATCTTCGAGATTTCCTTATGGCAGGAAGCCAGCAGTTTTCCCGCTTCATGCATCTGTTCAATTTCTTTTTCCGATTTTAAAATAATCATTGTTTTTTCCTTTCATCTACATCTGTAATATCTGATTTAAACTTTAAAACTGTTTTATGGTTTTGCATAGAAATCAAATAACATTTCAAGAAGACAGGGACCTTTTCCTGCAAGATTGATTAACAAATTAAAGGGACAAGGAACCTGTCCCCTGTCCCGCTGCCCCTTATTTATTTTCCTTCATATTGCACCCTTAATGTAATCGGCCGAAAAAATAACTGCCCGCACAGTTATCTCCTCGCACATATGCGGTTGATCTTCAGGAGTAAACCCTCCAGGCCTTAAATCTCTACAAAGCAAGCTTCCAAAATGATTTTCGAACGCAGATGCAAAGCCAAAGCACTTATTTGCAATTTCATCTTCAGAGTAACCTTTTTCTTTACCATATAAGCCTATAAACATGAGAGTACCTTCGACTAAGCCACATTGCGCCCTGTATTTACCGGCACCATGCATCCCAATAGCCGCATTTATTACCTGCTGGTTTATATTTACAAAAAAATTTTCTGAGAGTATTTTAAGTATCGTGATTGCACAATTGTAATCATTAACCCAGTAGTACTCATGCACTCTGGCAGCAATTATTTCATCTTTCATCAGAATACTATCCCCCACAAGAAAAAATTGCTAAGTTAAACTAGGCCTTCTCAGGTCTTCGCATTTATATTTTTCTGCCCTGGTTGTCCCTGTATTTAATTCCGTAGCAAACTATATGACTTTCATGTCTTTCAAGAAAACAGGGACCTTTTCCTGCAAGATTGATTAATAAAATAAAGGGACAAGGAACCTGTCCCCCTGTCCCCATAAAATAAAGGGACAAGGAACCTGTCCCCCTGTCCCCCTGTCCCCCACGAGGCTGAGTTTATAGAGCTTGTTACGAAAAAATCACAGGCTGAGCTTGACCGGAGCCTCAGGGATGGGAAGCGTGAGCTTGAACAGGCACAGAGCCGCATCCGTAAGCTGGACGAGATTATTCAGCGGCTTTACGAGGATAACATTGAGGGTAAGATTTCCGATGAGCGTTTTATTAAGATGAGCGCTAACTATGAAGAAGAACAGCGCACACTCGGAGACCGGGTAAATGAGCTTAAAAGGCTCATTGATTCCGAGAAAGAAAACTCCATCAATGTTGACCGCTTCCTCAGTCTTGTGCGTAAGTACACTGATGTCAAAGAGCTCACAGCCGAGATTATCCGCGAGTTTGTTGAGAAAATCTACGTTCACCAGATGGAGCGCATAGATGGCCAGAAGGTACAGCGCATCCGAATCGTATGGAACTGCATAGGCGAGTTTACACCGCCAGCTATTACCGAAAAGGAAAAATCGGCATAGCCGGTAAATACATACCAACTATGCCGATTTTTTTCCGGGATTATATATCCCTAATTTGCACCGCCTAAAGGCGGCTTCTTATTATCGCTTACGCTCATAGGAAAAAATCTATAACCAAAAATATTATTCCAAAACAAGAGGGATTTCTACAACAAACATCTTCGAGCCGTCTTTCATGCTCACAC
>DUQX01000003.1 GCA_012837615.1 Bacillota bacterium
AAATTTACCGTAGGATTTGATCAGAATTTTCCTCCTATGGGGTTTATAGGTGATGACGGGGAGTTTACCGGATTTGACCTGGATTTGGCGGCAGAGGTTGCCGATCGCCTGGGGCTGGAGCTCGTTCTGCAGCCGATTGCCTGGGATGCGAAGGATATGGAGCTTTCCAGTAAAAACATCGATTGTATCTGGAACGGCTTTACGATTAACGGCCGCGAAGACTCATATACCTGGACCGATCCTTATATGTCAAACAACCAAGTGTTCGTGGTTAGAGCTGATTCGGGTATCTCAACTTTAGCTGATCTGGCGGGCAAGACAGTGCTTGTCCAGGTGGATTCCAGCGCTGAAGCCGCGTTAGCGGACAGGCCTGACTTGGTGGAAACTTTTGGTGAATACTTAACTGCTTCCGATTACAATATTGCTTTAATGGACCTTGAATCGGGCGCAGTAGATGCAGTGGCCATGGATGATACGGTGGCAAACTTTCAGATTGAATCCAGAGAAAAAGACTTTGTAATACTGGAAGAAAAGCTTGCGGCGGAGGATTACGGCGTAGGTTTCTTGCTTGGGAACGAAGCATTAAGAGATGTGGTCCAGGCTACGCTGGAAGAAATGGCCGCCGACGGCAAGATGGCGGAAATTTCCATTAAATGGTTTGGCAAAGATATCACCACAATCGGCAAGTAGAAAGTTGTAGTAAGTATTCTGCTGGTTTTACCGGAAGAAAGGGAAAGGGCTGTCCTATGGTGAGGTAGCCCTTTCTTGCTGGTTCTTGCCGGCGAAGATGGGGGCGCTGCTGGTGGAGTGGCAGTTATTGTTGTTAAAATTAAGCGAAGGCATGCTGGTGTCGGTGGAGATTTTTACGCTAACACTGCTTTTTTCTCTTCCGCTGGGGCTTTTTGTTTCCTTTGGACGCATGTCAAAAAATCCGCTTTTAAGGAATGTCGTTAAAATTTATATTTCCATCATGCGCGGAACCCCTTTGATGCTGCAGTTGATGGTGGTTTATTTTGGGCCTTTTTATATCTTTAAGATGTCAACGCCGGACCGCTTTGTAGCAGTAATCATTGGATTTGTCTTAAACTACGCTGCATATTTTGCTGAGATCTATCGTGCCGGAATCGAGTCCATGCCCGTTGGCCAGTATGAGGCCGCAAAAGTACTGGGATACAGTAAAACCCAGACTTTTTTAAAAATAATCCTGCCGCAGGTTATCAAACGCATTCTTCCCCCGGTTACAAATGAGGTTATTACCCTGGTTAAGGATACCTCGCTGGCTTTTGTGATCTCAGTTTCGGAGATGTTTACCCTGGCAAAAGCCATCGCCTCTGCTCAGAGATCGGTGGCACCCTATATTGCAGCGGGTATATTTTACTATGTTTTTAATTTTATTGTCGCATATGTCATGGAGTGGGTAGAGAAAAAGTTTAGCTATTTTAGATAGGCCGGAGGATTGCCATAATAATGAAATTGCTGGAAATAAGAAATTTGAGGAAGACATTTGGCGACCTCGAGGTGATCAAGGATATCTCCTTAAACGTTGAGGAGGGGCAGGTTGTTGCTGTTATCGGTCCTTCCGGTTCGGGTAAGTCCACCCTGCTCAGATGCGCAACGATGCTGGAGACAATGGACTCGGGCGAATTGATTTATCTGGGTGAGTATGCTGTCAGGACTGGCGCGGATGGAAAAGCAGTTTATGCCCCGGCCAGGCAGCTGCGGAAAATTCAGGGTTATTATGGCCTGGTCTTTCAAAACTTCAACCTTTTCCCTCACTACTCTGTCATAAAAAATATAATCGATGCTCCGATTTCTGTTCAAAAAAAGAGTAAAGCGGAGGCTTTGAAGATCGGACGGGAATTGTTGCGGAAAATGGCCTTAACCGATAAAGAAAACGCCTATCCTTACCAGTTATCAGGAGGTCAGCAGCAGCGGGTTTCCATCGCCCGGGCACTTGCCTTGAACCCAAAGGTTCTCTTTTTCGATGAACCAACTTCTGCCCTGGATCCGGAGCTCACCGGGGAGATTCTCAAGGTGATCAGGGATCTGGCTGCAGAACAGATGACAATGGTCATTGTAACCCACGAAATGAGCTTTGCCAGGGATGTGGCCGATCATGTCATTTTCATGGATGAGGGCGTTATTGTAGAGGAAGGGCCGCCGGAGGAAGTAATCAACAACCCCCAAAGTGAACGTACCAGGGCATTTTTAAGCAGGTTTGAAAGGTAGTGAACGCGCGGAGGCGGTTCTCCTGTGTCAGGGGAGTATGGTAAATGCTTATAGACGCTCATGTACACTTGGCTTTAAATCATTTGTTTAGCAGGCGGGCCTGGGAAGCCGCCGGCAGGGATAAAAGAACAGCCTGGCTAAGGGAAATCCTGAGGGAATATAAGAGAAGGGGGATATGCATCCTGAGGGATGGGGGAGATGCATATTTTGTCTCCGAACTGGTCAGGGAAATAGCCCGGGAAGAGGGGATGATTTACAAAACCCCTATCTATGCATTATATAAAAAGGGCCGTTACGGCTCTTTTTTAGGTAAACCCATAGCTGATAGAAGAGATTTTAAGCGAGAATTCAAGCTGCTACTGGATCACGGGGCTGACCACCTGAA
>DUQX01000004.1 GCA_012837615.1 Bacillota bacterium
AAGAGCTTAATAAAATTCAAAGCATAATTAGCCTGAATAAAAACAGAGATCTCCTAGGAACAAAACAGGAAATCCTCGTTGAAGAAAAAAGCAAAACAAATCCCAACATGCTTACCGGAAGAACCAGAACAAATAAAATTGTCCATGTTTCTTCAAATGGAAACCTCCTGGGAAAGCTGGTAGATGTGGAAATAACTGAGGCCAAGTCCTGGACCCTAACGGGGAAGTGCCTATCCTGATTATCCCATTTAGGATTTAGGAAATGTCACTTGACGAAGCACTCGATATATTATATATTCATAATTGATAGGAATTATTACTTAAAAACAGTTGGGGGACAAATATGCATACTGTAGAAGAAATCCTAAGAAAAAAAAAGATTAAAGTAACCCCTCAGAGAATGGCGGTATATTCAATTTTAAAAAAATCAAAATTTCACCCCAGCGTCGAAATGATTTATCAAAAATTAAAACCTGATTACCCGGCAATGAGCCTGGCAACAGTTTATAAAACAGTGGATATTCTCAAAAAGGTAGGTTTAATCCAGGAATTAAATGTAGGGGATGGGGGGCTGCGTTATGATGCTCAAGTAAAGCCTCATTCACATATTTATTGTAAAAAATGCGGTAAGGTTGTCGATGTGAATCATTTTCCGGGAGAATTACAGGATTCATTACTGAAAAAGATTGAAGAAGAAACCGGGTTTGATATATTATTTGTTCAGCTATATTTTTTTGGTACCTGCCCAGAATGCAACAATAATAAAAAACTACTGAAAGCTTCAAGTTGATCCCACTATTTCAATAACCCTGAAACAGGAGGCATACCGGCTTTAGACGGGGAAGCTTCTTTTTTTTTCTCAATAAACTGTGTTATAATAAATCCAACAACAGGAAATATATCATCATTAATTAAGGAGCGATAGTTTTTTTGAAGCAGCTTACTCCTATGATGCAGCAGTATAAAAAAATAAAGAACGAATATCCCGATGCAATTCTTTTTTTTAGAGTAGGGGATTTCTACGAGATGTTCTTTGATGACGCCGTGACCGCCTCCAAAGAACTCGAAATAGCTCTTACCAGCAGGGATGGGAATAAAGCCAATGCCGTACCCCTGGCCGGTGTTCCCCACCACGCCGCCCAAACTTATATTTCCAGGCTATTAACAAAAGGCTACAAAGTTGCTATCTGTGAACAGGTAGAAGAAGCGGAGCAGGCCAAAGGACTTGTTAGAAGAGAAGTAACGCGTGTTATAACCCCGGGAACAATAGTAGAAGATAACTTATTGGAAAAAGATCATAGCAATTACCTTGCGGCCATTGTTAATCTATGTAACGAACGCAGTATTGGGCTTACATTTATTGATATTTCTACCGGCGAACTAATTGCTTTTCATTTTGAGCAAAACGGTGCCGTGGATAAAATGTTGGATGAACTTTATCGCTTAAAACCATCCGAAATCATAATAGATAAAGCGTCTGAAAAAAATTCTATTTTCCAGGACTATTTACATAAAATTAATGAATTTGCCCTCATAAACCAAAATCTTTCTTTTTCGGACGAAAGCGAACCCGATAAAATCCTCAAGGAGCAGTTTTCGGATAAATTATTAAATGACTCAGGAATTTCAACCAGCAAAGCAGCAATGTATTCAACTGCTCTTGCCCTAAAATACATTAAAAAAATGCAAAAAAACTCTGTTGCACATATCGGAGATATCAAATTTTTTAGCCGAAGGGAATTTCTATCGATAGATAATATCACCATGCGAAATTTGGAAATTACCGAAACAATACACTCCAGGGATAAGAAGAACTCCCTCCATGGAATTCTCAACAGAACAAAAACATCTATGGGGGCAAGGCTTTTAAGAAAATGGCTGGAAAGACCCTTAGTAAATAAAAATATGATTGAACAACGCTGGGATGCCGTAGAAGAACTTAAGGAAAAGCAACTGATCAAAGAAGAACTGGGAAAGTTTTTGGGACAGGCTTATGATCTGGAAAGGCTCACAAGCCGAATAAATATGGAACTGATTAATCCACGTGATCTGCTTGCTTTAAAAAAAACGCTCCGGATACTGCCACAGATAGAAAACTTGCTGGGATTCACCTCTTCAAAACAACTGTGCAGCATTAGAAGTCAAATTCCAGACTTTTCACTCCTTACAGAAGAACTTGAGGCGGCAATTAGTGAAGATGCCCCCATTCTCTTAAAAGAAGGAGGGATATTTAAAGACGGCTATGCCGATGAAATAGATGAGCTAAGAACGCTATCCCGTAGCAGCAAATCCTGGTTGCTTGAATTTGAAAAAAAAGAAAGAGAACGAACCGGGATTAAATCTTTAAAAGTCGGGTTTAACAAAGTTTTTGGTTACTATATTGATGTCACAAAAACAAATATTGAAATGGTGCCTTCTAATTATATTAGGAAGCAAACCCTGGTAAATTCAGAGCGCTTTATTACCGAAGAATTAAAGGAAAAGGAATCGCTCATTTTAAATGCGGAAGAGGAACTAGCGCGGCTCGAATATGATCTCTTTGAAAAATTGAGGTTAAAAATAACGGGTTACACAAAACAACTACAGACAGCAGGCAGAGCACTGGCAACTCTGGATTGCATTTTTTCGCTGGCAGACGTCGCTGCTGCTTATGCTTATAACAGGCCTATCTTTTCAACAAACGATGCTATTATTATTAAGGGAGGCCGCCATCCGGTTGTTGAACGTAATGAAAAAGAGCCTTTCATCTCCAACGATTTGCTCATGGACAGTACGCAGAACCGGGTTTTAATCATTACAGGTCCTAACATGGCCGGTAAAAGTACATATTGTCGCAGTATAGCGCTTCTTCTAATTATGGCCCAGGCCGGTAGTTTTGTACCCGCAGAAGAGATGAGCTTTGCCCCTGTAGATCAAATTTTCGCCAGGGTAGGAGCCAGCGATGATTTAAGCAGCGGTAGAAGTACTTTTATGGTTGAGATGGAGGAAACGGCTTCTATAATAAAAGGGGCCACTCCAAACAGCCTGGTTATATTAGATGAAATAGGACGCGGCACCAGCACTTACGACGGAATGAGCCTGGCTCAAGCTATCCTCGAGTACCTGCATGATGAGATAAAAGCCAAAATACTCTTTTCTACCCATTACCACGAGTTAACCTCTCTGGAAAATAAACTTGATGCTGTAAAGAATTATACTGTAGCGGTTAAAGAACGGGAGGAAAAAATTATCTTTCTACGAAAAATTATTCCGGGAAAATCCGATAGGAGTTACGGAATAAACGTGGCCAAGCTTGCCGGTTTACCCGAAGAGGTTATCTCAAATGCCCGCCAGATTCTTGAAAAACTAGAAGCCACAAGATCTCTATCACCCAAATTCAATATAAACCACCCCCCTAATATCTCTCATCTTAATTCTGATGGCCAGCTCACTTTATTGCCTTCTATTTCAGTTCAAAGCAATGTTTTTTCTAAAAAAGAAAAAAAGGTAATAGAAAAAATAAAAAATCTCAATCTCGTTGATATAACACCGCTGGAAGCGCTCAACATGCTTTTTTCTTTGCAATCCAGGCTCCTATCAAAAAAGAAAAAAGAAAACTTTATCGAAAAGGATAGTTAAGCAATATGCCTATTTATAAACTCGATAATTCTACTGCAGAAAAAATAGCTGCTGGGGAAGTGGTGGAAAACCCGGCTTCAATCGTAAAGGAGCTTGTGGAAAACGCCCTCGATGCAGATGCAAAGCGAATCAAGGTTATCCTTAAAAAAGGTGGACTCCAGGAAATTACCGTAATTGATGACGGTTCAGGAATACATGCAAACGAGTTACGTCTGGCAATGGCAAGACATGCGACCAGTAAGATAAAAGGCATTGAGGATTTAGAATATATTTCCACACTTGGTTTCCGTGGTGAAGCTTTGCCGAGCATAGCTTCTGTCTCAAAAATGTCTATAACTTCCCGGCATAAAAATGAAAATACCGGAGCATCCGTGTATTTAGAGGGTAACAAAGAAAAAAAATTTGAAGAGGTAGGATTCCCTACCGGAACCAGGGTTACAGTAACAGATCTCTTTTATAATACGCCGGCACGATTGAAGTTTTTAAAAAGCACTTCTGCAGAAACTGCTAAGGTATCGCGAATAATTCACTTGTTGGCCCTTTCAAGGCCCGATGTTTCCTTTTCATTCATTAAGGAATCCGGGACTGCGCTGGAAACATCCGGTGATGGGCAATTAATCAACGTTATTATTCAGCTCTACGGAACGAACCTCGCTCTCGAGCTTGTACCCTTAAATTTTCAGGAGGAAGATCTTACCCTAAAAGGTTATATTAGCAATCCCTCCTTTTCGCACAATAGCAGGATTTACCAGGTTTTTTTTGTCAATAACCGTTATGTACACAATCAAATAATTAAAACCGCCCTGGATAGAAGTTATGCAGGAATTGTTACTTCGCGTAAGTACCCGGCCGCCTTTTTATTTCTTTCAATTGACCCAAGGAAAATTGATGTGAACGTTCACCCTTCAAAAACTGAAATTCGTTTTCATCAAGAAAACGTGGTGCAAAAATTTTTGGAACAGAGCCTTAGGCTTGCCTTTTCTCCACATTACTTTATACCCAAAATACAAAATTCAATTAAATTGCAACCCGGCAAGGAAGGAAAGACACTGCCGGCGTCGGCGGTAAAAGAAGAAGTAGAAAAAGCAAAAAAGG
The DNA here is from genome assembly GCA_012837615.1 of Bacillota bacterium. Classification (GTDB taxonomy): domain Bacteria; phylum Bacillota; class Dethiobacteria; order DTU022; family UBA8154; genus DUQX01. Next base: position 4,714 of record DUQX01000004.1, read on the forward strand.
ATATAAAGGTAAAAAAAGTCATAAAGGGCAATAAAACGGATGAAAGGGGAAATTTCAGCAAAAGAGAAAAAGGAGCAACTGCTCGTACCAATAATAACGTTTTTCCTGAAGAAGTTAAGGAAAACGCAACCGATAAGCATTACGGTTTACTTCAAGGCGATCAAATAAAAAAAACACCTTTAGTCTCAAATTTATCTGCAGAACTCTTTACTGGCAAATCCTTTTCCGGATCCGTAAAAGGACAGATTTTTGGAACATATATACTTTTAGAAGAAAACGATGATCTTGTTATTATTGATCAACACGCTGCACATGAAAGAATCTTATGGGAAAAGTTGTTAGAAAGCGAGAAAAACAAAGAACATTACCGGCAGGAAATCATTCCTTTTCCCCTGGAAGTTCCATCTTTTATAGCCGAAGGATTAAAAGATAAGATTGAATTACTTCAGGAAATTGGGTTAGAAATGGAGCAATTTGGTAATAATACTTTTATTATAAGAGCAGTTCCTTTTTTCCTCAAAGACGTTTTTACTGCAAGTAAAATATTCTCTATCATAGAAGATCTTTTAGGGCTGGCGGCAACAGGAAGGGAATACCAAAAAGAAACGCTATTAAAGCTATCCTGCAGGGCAGCTGTTAAGGCAAACCATTTATTGACGGCGGAGGAAATTAACTCTCTGCTGGCGCAGCTCGTTCAATGCAAAAATCCCTATTATTGCCCACACGGAAGACCCGTTATGATTAAACTTGGAAAAAATGAAATTGAAAAATATTTCAAAAGGCAGGGTTGATGGTGAGCGATAAAACAGATTTACAGCAGGAAGAGTTAATTCCTCTTTTAGTCTTGGTTGGTCCGACAGCTGTTGGCAAAACAGAAATATCAATCTCTTTATGTAAAAAACTTGGAGGTGAGGTTGTCTCTGCCGATTCCGTCCAGGTTTATCGTTACCTGGATATAGGTTCGGCAAAACCCACAATAGAGGAAAGACAGGGGATACCCCATTATTTAATCGATATCGTGGATCCTACAGTGAATTTTACCGTTTTCGATTATCAAAATCTAGCCCGGCAATCTATCTCTGATATTTACAAAAGGGGAAAGTTGCCCGTCCTGACGGGCGGTACCGGATTATATATTAAAGCCGTAGTGGATGAATATAATTTTAGAAGCGGAAAGGTAAATCCATTAATCAGGAAACGTCTGGAAGAGATACTGGAGCTAAGAGGTAAAGAATATCTTTACCGTTTTTTACAGCAAATCGATCCTATTACCGCACAAAAAGTCCACCCAAACGATATCCGGCGTATCATGAGAGCTTTTGAATTTTACTATCTAACCGGAGAACCTATCTCACTGCAACAAAAACTCACCAAAACAAAAAAAAGCAGATACAACCTGATAATGATAGGTTTAACCACAAAAAGAAATATTCTATATGAACGGATAAATGAAAGGGCGGATCTGATGATAAAGCGGGGCTTTCTGGAAGAAGTAAAAGGATTGCTGGAAAAAGGATATAGCAGCGACTTAAAATCTCTCCAGTCCCTGGGGTACAGTCATATGATCAAATATCTGCAGGGAAAATGGGACTGGGAAAATGCGATAACCAATTTTAAAAGAGACACAAGGCGTTTTGCAAAAAGACAATTGACCTGGTTCCGTGCTGATAAAAGAATTTTTTGGTATGAAATAGACGAACAAAGGGATTTAAATCCAATTTTGGAGAGTATTTGTTCCAGGGTAGAAGGATATTGATATCTTATAGCGAATAGAATAAACAAACCGTAGGAGGCGATAGACAATGTCGAAAGGATCTTTCAACCTTCAGGATAGCTTTCTAAATCAAATCCGAAAAGAGAATATGCTGACGACGATCTTCCTGATTAATGGATATCAAATTAAGGGAAATATCCGCAGTTTTGATAACTTTACTATTTTGCTAGATGTGGACGGAAAACAGCAGCTGGTGTACAAACACGCCGTATCAACCATTATACCCGTAAGAAATATTACAATTAATATGGCATCTGCCGAACAACAAGGTATTTCTTAAGCTTATTCAGGGGACGCACTATGGAATGGTGGCAAATAATAGAGGTAAAACCCCAAATAGTAGACATAATATTGGCTGCAGAAGAAAAAACTGCTGAAATACATAAGGAATTTCTTGCTACTTGTTTGTTCAATCAAGCCCGGGTTTTGAAGGCCTTTCAGAAACTAAAAATTTCCGATGAGTGTTTTAACTCAAATGAGGGGTATGGTTATAACGATTATGGAAGGGAAAAGCTAGAGGAGCTTTTTGCCGAGATCTTTCAGGGTGAAGAGGCTATTGTTCGACCCCATTTGGTCTCCGGAACACATACGATCTTTTCCTGTTTTAGAGGTTTATTGCGGCCCGGAGACCGTTTAATCTCCATAACAGGAAAACCCTATGATACCCTTTTCCATGCGATAGAAACAGAAAGGGGAGGAGGGAGCTTACAGGAATGGGGCATCTCCTTTGACAGTATTGAACAGGATGATTTTATTCTTCTAGAGGATAAGAATAAATTAAAAAAATTGCTGAGTGAACCTACCAGTGTGATATATATTCAGCGCTCAAAAGGATATAATCCTTATCGTTCATCATTAACTGTTGAAAATATCGGTAAGTTAATTAAAAAAGTTCGCCGCTTTAATCCGGAAGTAACAATATTTGTTGATAACTGTTATGGGGAATTTGTGGAAAGACAGGAGCCGCTAGAAATTGGAGCTGATGTAATCGCAGGTTCATTAATAAAAAATGTGGGAGGAGGGCTGGCTCCTACAGGAGGTTATATAGTAGGAAATAAAAAATGTATCGAAAAAATTAGTAATGCCATATCGGCTCCCGGATTGGGAAAAGAACTGGGAGCGTTTATTTATAACAAAAGGCTCTTTTTCCAGGGATTATTTATGGCACCGCACCTCACCGCCGAAGCTTTAAAGGGGGCATCTCTATTTGCCGCTGCCTTTGAAAGCTTAGGCTATAAAGTAGATCCGCGTTATGATCAAACTAGAGGGGATATAATCCAATCAATATCCCTAAAAAATAAAGAGGAACTGCAAAAAATCTGCCGAGCCGTCCAAAGCGCTTCTCCTATTAACGCCCATATAACACCTGTGCCCGGCAGAACTGCAGGTTACGATGATCTGATATACATGGCAGCCGGGACCTTTGTGCAGGGCGCTTCGGGAGAATTTAGCGCCGATGCGCCTCTGCGTGAGCCTTATACTGTTTATATCCAGGGAGGGCTTACCTATGAGCATGTTCTTTTGGGACTGGCCGCTGTTCTTCAATCTATCCTGGATTAATTTAATCAATAACCCTCACCAAGCCGATTACCTTTCCCAATAAACGAACATCACTGGCAATTAGCGGTTCATAATCAGGGTTTTCCGGCTGAAGCCGCACGTAGCCAGTTTCGAGATAAAACCGTTTTACTGTTGCCTCATCACCAAGCAGAGCTACCACAATTTCACCGTTCTCCGCGGAGGGTTGCTGTCTGACGACCACAAGGTCTCCATGGAGAATACCCGCATTTTTCATGCTATCTCCTTTTACCCGCAGCAAAAAAACAGAGTCGCCTTTTACAATCTCCTCCGGAAGCGCTAGATAATTTTCGATGTTCTCTTCAGCAAATACCGGCGCTCCTGCTGTCACCTGACCTACCAGGGGAATAAGCCGCATTTTCTTTTTTGTGTTTTCAGGATGATCCAATATTTCAATTGCACGGGGTTTAGCCGGATCCCTTTTAATATAACCCTTTTTCTCCAGTGCCTTTAAATGTGCATGAACTGTAGAACTTGAACTAAGGCCCATTTTATTACATATTTCGCGAACTGAGGGGGGATAGTTTTTATGCATAACTTCTTCGGTTATATAATTCAGTATTTCCTTTTGTCGTAAAGTCAATTTTTTCAATGGAATCATCTACCTTTACTGTAAGCACTATTAAAATTATTATAGCATAGAAAAATAAATTAGCAAACATTAGTTTGAAGGGAACATGGATTCCTATTCATTTAGGTTATTTATTTATTATTATTGTTGTAAGCAACCATATTAATCAGCTTATTAATAGCATCAAGGTAAGCTTTAACACTAGCCTCTATTATATCCGTGCTGACTCCCCTGCCTATAATATTCTTATCTTCATGGTTAATTTTAATGGATACTTCGCCCAGGGCATCAACCCCACGAGTGACAGCTCTCAAGTTATAATTCTCCAAGCGTATATTTATTTGGGTTATTTTATCAATTGCTTTGTATGCAGCATCGATTGGCCCGGCACCGCTGCTTATTTCCTCAAGTTTTTCCTCTCCTTTACGCAGTCGCACTACCGCTGCAGGTACAGTTTTTGTGCCGCTGATTGTTTGCAAATAATCCAATTCGTAGGTTGGTTCCGCAAATGATACATCAATAAGCAACGCTTCCAGATCTTCTTTATAGACTTCTTTCTTTTTGTCACTCAACTCTATAAACCGTTCGTAAAGCCTTTTAAATTCCTCATCGTTTAGGTTGTAACCCATGCTTTCCAATTGGTGGCGTACAGCATGCCGCCCCGATCGTGCGGTCAACACCATTTGTGCTGCCTGGCCCCCTATTAGTTCGGCATTAATTATTTCATAAGTACGCTTATCCTTAATAATTCCGTCCTGGTGTATCCCCGAAGAATGAGTAAAGGCATTCGTGCCAATAACAGCTTTATTTATCGGTATGGGTATCCCGCTTAGTTTACTGACAGTACGACTTGTGCGATATATCTCCTGCAAGTTGATACCTGTCTCAAAGGGATAGTGATCCTCTCTTATTTTCATAGCAACAACAATTTCCTCCAGCGAGGCGTTTCCAGCCCTCTCACCGATACCATTAATATTGCATTCTATCTGCCTGGCGCCATTTTCCACGGCGGTAAGTGAATTAATAACGGCTAGGCCTAGATCATTATGGCAATGAACGCTGATTGTAGCTTTATTGATATTAGGAACTCTAGTATTAATGAGATGAATTAAACGACCAAATTCCTGGGGAACAGCATATCCCACGGTGTCCGGAATATTTACAACAGTAGCACCGGCATCTATTACAGCCTCAACAACACGTAAAATATAATCTTCACGGGCTCTAGTAGCATCCTCCAGCGAATATTCAACATCTTGTGTTAAACTTTTGGCATACCTGACAGCCTGAACAGCCTCCTGCAGGCAAGTATCAGGATCCTTGCGCAACTTTTTCTGCATATGGATATCAGAAGCTGCAAGGAAAACATGAAGACGCGGTTTTTCGGAATCTTTTATTGAATCCCAAGCACAATCAATATCCTCTTTTACAGCCCGCGCAAGAGCCGCTATAACAGGGCCCTTAACTTTTCTTGATATTTGCTGCACAGCGCGAAAATCCCCCGGAGAAGAAATGGGAAAACCTGCTTCAATAACATCAACATTTAAACGGGCAAGCTGAAGTGCAATTTTTAATTTTTCACTGGCGTTTAGTTTGGCTCCAGGCGTTTGTTCCCCATCTCTTAAAGTACTGTCAAAAATCATTATTCTTTCTTTCTTCATTCCATCCACCTTCTCTCTTAATTAATCCACTAAAAAACCTTTCGTCAAAATAACATAGAGACGAAAGGTTTTCCCTCGCGGTACCACTCTACTTGACAGCACAGATCTACTGTCCTCTTTAAGTGTTCTTTTTTTTAACGGTAAAGAACCGTCCTGACCTATTCTCACTACCAAGTGATTTCAGCAGGCTCCTCACAGGGGAGTTTCAGAAAAAAGAAGGGTTGCACTTTCACCTTTCAGCAACTCTCTGCACACTTCTTAATTTTCCTACTGGTCCTGTTCATCGTATTTGATTTATACCAATTTAATTTACATCAATTTAAAATATAGCATATACATTTTTTTTATTCCTGTCAACCCCATCAGAGAAATTTAAATTAAAACACAGCAAAATTAATAACGTCCGATAATATATATTATGTAAACTAAAAGAAGGGGCACAATAAATACCGCTTAAATAGCGGAATCCGACCAAACCGAATAGTTTACGTTTTGTATATCACTTGCCCGGCCCTGTATAAATATGCTTATGTTGCTGTACGGTTTTTGAGTAATATTATAAACCGTTCCCATGTATAATTGATTTTTTTGCTCCGGGCCTTCGCTAAGGGTTAATACTCAAGCATCAAGCAATTTCATTCAAAACCATCATGGGATCATTTTAAAATTTCCGTCTATATTTTATACTGCCTGTGATTATAGTTGCTACATTATCAATGAATAAACCAAAAATATTGATGCTTTGCTTACAATAAATATTACTATAAGGTTCAGGTGCTCATATGTTACTAAATTCTTTCTGCATCTGAAACAAAAAAGCAAGCAGCATAAAAACTACTAAAGCACCCCTCTCCCCCTATTTCCTTTTTCCACGATATTATGTAAACAAGTATCTTTTACGTAAATATATACTTGATAACCATTTTTTACTGTACTGCAGCCTGCAACACTTTTGCCGCGATCGGCCCGGCAACACTGGCTCCCGAGCCGCCGTTTTCAATAACCACAACAAAAGCAAGGGGATAATCATCCCTATCCAAAAAGCCGGCGAACCAAGCATGGGGCTTCTTATCCCCGCCCACCTGAGCAGTACCTGACTTGGCACAGAGCTCAAGGCCTCTGAAATTATCCTCACCGTACTCACTAATAGTATTGTTCCTCATCATCCTTTTCAGCCTTTGGGCTGTTTCAGACGAAAGCACCCTTTTTTTTTCAACGGCGGAAAAGTTTATCAATGAGAATATTCCCTTATCCTTCACTATCCTCGGTGTTATACGGACGCCATCATTTGCGATGGCACCCATATACGCCATAAAATTCAAAGGATTGGCCGTATTGGTATATTGTCCTATTCCGGACCAGGCCAGATCTGCCCCCACTGCATCCGATGCATCGAATCTACCCACCGCGGTTCTAATACCATCCACCTCCAAACTTGTATTAAATCCTGCTGCATGGGCATATTCCTGCAGTATTCCGGCTCCAAGATCAGAGGCGATCTGTGCAAAGGCCGCATTACACGAACAGGCAAGTGCCCTCTCCAGGTTAACCGAACCGTGGACCGTATGGCAGGTTACCACATCCCCCCCTACCTGCAGCCCCCCTTCACAATGGTAAAGGATATGTTCGATGTTATCAAAATGCTCAATCGCCGCAGCAGCGGTCACCAATTTAAACACCGAGCCGGGCGTATAAGTCGCGGACAGAAAACGGTTAATATATACTCCCTGATATTTTTCAGGTTCCGCCTCTATGTCGGGGGGGGTCTCCGGATCAAAAGATGGCGAACTTACCATACAAAGAATCTCTCCTGTCCGATAGTTATACACCCCCACCGCTCCCTTGCGACCGCTCAGTTCTCCATACGCAACAGAGCACAAATCGGCATCCAGGTTCAGGGTCAGATCTCTGCCTGCCCCCGCCTGCTTATGAAAACTATAAACCCCGTTTATCATGTCCCAGCCGCTCAATCGTTCCCTGAAGGCCACCCGGGCCCCGGTCATCACATTGCCATACAAGTCCCCCGTGGCATGCATAACGGCGGTGCGCACTGCCCTGTCAGTATGGAATTTTACCTCCCCATCCTTTACCTGACAAAGAATACTGCCCCTGCGGTCATAAATATTTCCACATGACACTAATTTTCCTTCTGCATAAAGATGCTGGTTTGTGGGATAATGCGCCCAGGCAGAAGCATTGCTTACATACTTTGCCGTGAAGATAAAAAGGCCAAACACAAACAGCAGAGCAAAAAAAAGCAGTACAGAGGCACGGCCCAGCAACAGTTTCAAATTATTCACCTCATTCAGAAACGATTATCGGCAGATTTTATCAGCGCCAGCAGCCCCCAGGAGGCCACCATAGAGGAGCCCCCCCTGGAAACGAAGGGCACGGTTATCCCCGTCAGAGGAATTATATCTACGGAGCCCAAAACATTCAAGGCTATCTGGATCAGGAAGATGGAAGCTGCTCCGCAAGCCGTAATGGCATAAAAAGAGGAGCGGCAATCCTTTGTCAGAAACACGGCATAAAAGGCTAGAAACACAGGAACTAAAATCGCAGTTAGGGCTACCAGCAAACCCCATTCCTCTGCGAGCAATCCAAAAATCAGGTCGGTATCAGCCGCTGCAACCTGGGCCAAATATCCTTCTCCGCCGCCTACTCCCAAAAGGCCACCACTGGCAGCGGCAATCATGGTACGGGTCTGCTGGTAGCCAGAGGTGCTGGCATGCTCCCATACCTTTCCCCATACAGCAAAACGGGAGGCAATATACGGCAAAAAAGACACCGCCGCTACAGTTCCCAATGCAGCTCCTGTTACAGCCAGAGCAATGGTCCGCATATCCCCGGAACGCATGAAAGCGATGACAATAAAGGTGCCGAAAAAAACCACCACCGTGCCAAAATCCCTCATCAGGACCAGAGCCCCGATGCACACCGCTGAAAAGCCGATAAACGCGCTCATATCTCGGGTTGTAAGGAGCTTATCCAGAGTTGCTGTACCGACCAGTACAAAAGCAATCTTGACAAACTCAGACGGTTGGAAAGTAACAAAACCCAGGTCAAGCCAGTTCTTTGCCCCGAAATGCGTTTCCCCCATAGCCAGATTCAATATCAGAAGCACCAAAGCAACTGCTGCCAGGAAATGCTTAAGTCTCTCCGCCCGCTCCAGGTCGTGAAGTATCACTAGCAGAACAGTATACGCCGCAAACCCTAGGAGAATTGCTGTCAGCTGCGTTAAAAGCGAATCCGAAGCCGCCGAGGCAGTAACGGAAAGGCTTAAACCGCAGAGAAAATAGCAGAGTAGCTCAAGTTCCAGGTGTTTCCAGCCGCACCAACTCATGATACTGTAATGTACACATTCGGCAAGAATGAAAAGGAAAAAGCTCAGCGGCACCACTGGGTTGGCTTCTACTCCCATGGAAAAGAAAAGCTGAAGCCCCCCCAAGACTTGAAAAAGCAGAATCAAAAAGAAGGTCTGCCTGGAGCCGGACCGTCTCATGGCCAATGGAGCTCTTACAGCATTACTATTCTGAGAAATTTCGTGGAAGTAACCCGCTCCTACGTCCTGCCGCAAGGGCGCTTCGAAACTATTCTGCTGCTGCGGCAACCCACCTTTCTCTCTATTTGCCAGAACAAGCTCCATCTTCACCCCCCCGATGGAGATGATATCTCCGTTCCTGAGAATCTCCGTCGCTTCTATCCTCCTCCCGTTCACCTCTACCCCATTCTTTGATTTCAGATCAGCAATAGACCATTTCCCGTTGCGAAATGTCAGCACAGCGTGACTTCGGGATACAAAGGGCAGGTCGATAACGATATCCGCTAATCTGCTTCTTCCAATGGAGTTTTCCCAGTGTTGCAAAGGGACGCTTGTGCCGTCCTGCATATGCAGATGTCCCCAAACAATCTTTCTTCCCCTATTTTGCAAAAGAGGGAGAATGCATCTCAAAAAAATGGTAATAGCCAAAACCGGAAAAATCCATCTCACTAAAAAAGTATATAAATCCGTTACCAGCCCGAAATGGGTAAAAAAGCTCCCTGCGCTGCATGAAAGCTCTTCAAATAGTATCCAGATCCTTTTCAATTTTTCCAAAAAAACAACACTGCTCATGCTATCTTCCCTCTATAGAAGTACTGTCTCTGCTAGCATATCTCTTACACATACTTTTTTTCTATTTGGTTTTTACCATTGAATTTTGCCTTATATAAAAGCCTGTCAACTTCCCTTAACAGTTCAGTTAAATTATTACTTCCCAATTCAGTAACACCGCCGCTAATCGTTACTTTTAAGTTGTTCCGCCACTTTAATTCCCAAATTTTACCTCGAATTCGCTCCACAATAGAGTATGCATCTTTCAAACTTGTATCAGGAAGCACAATTAAAAATTCCTCACCTCCAAAGCGTCCTGCTATATCATTCTGCCTCAAATTATTGTTTATTGATTCACCTACCCTCTTGAGCACGTAATCCCCATATAAATGTCCATATGTATCGTTGATCATCTTGAAGTTGTCAATATCAATCAAAGCTACGGCAAGCTTTCCTTTGTTCTCTTGAGATATTTCAATCTCATCCTCCAGGCGAGCTGTAATATACATTTTATTATAAGTACCTGTCAAAACATCGGTAATAGATAATTTTTCCAGCTTTTGTTTTTCTTCATATAGTAATTTGTTTAAACCTTCTACCTTTTCCTTCGATTTTTTAAGTTCCGCATTATTCTTTTCCAATATTTTGTTCTTGGCCTCAATCTCCTTTTTTTGTTCCTCCAGCTTAGAAAAGTACTGGTCTGACCGTTGACGTTCCTTGAAATAACTATCTACAAAAACAGCAAAAAATACCGCATTGGAAACCAGGCAAACAAAAAACCCAAAGGATGAATCTAAACACCTTGTCAGTTGCGAACCATACCCCACAACAAAATTCGGCGCTTGATATTCAATAGCTATAAGGGTAGCGGCAAGCACTGCAAAAAATACAAAAACAATACCTCTTTTGAATCCGTCAAGCAATATCGCGATGATCCCTGCATTGATAATCATATAGTATGGGATGCTGCCATAAGACCCTCCATTAATAATCCACAAAGCAGGGAATAGAATAAAACTCAACATTAATACGGTTATCAAAGCCGGGAGCTCGTACTTTTTACCAATAATAGAAAACAGGTATAGCACTATTGATATAACACCGCACCCAATAGTCAAAACTACGGTAACTACACCTAATCCAAGAATATAGTTTATTATACTCGCAGAAAATGACATGCAAATTCCTACCAGGGCTATTACATTAAATAGCCGATGCCTGAAGGAAAATTCATTTTCATCACCGATAAGGGTTGAGATTATTTTAGCCTTCATAAATTTTCTCCTGGTTATCTTGCAATTTTATTACTACTTCTGAAGACTGGGAATTAGGATACAATCTATACAAAAAGAATGCAAGGTTTATTTGAGGATCGAGATATCGTTAGTTTTATCTCAAATGCCATTAAACTGTTGTTGTTGTTAATTCTGTAAATATGCTACCGGAGGATGGGCTGATGATTGTTTCAATTGTGGTAACTGCTCAGCTATACGCAGGATTGTCACCCTGAGCGTTAGCAAAGAATCCTTTGCCTTTAGAGGAGCGAAGGATCTTCACTCTTCATTACGTTCAGAGTAACAAGTCACTTTCATATGTGACTTTTCAGACACCTGCCGTTCCCTACGCCCTGTTTATGTTTTGCTCTGAGTAGTTACCAATTGCGAATGTATTCCAAAACATGCTTCATACCCTTTAGAAAGCCATAATCTTGTCAATAAACCCATATAGCTTGCCATTAAAGTTCACCCTTTAAGCCCAGCTCTTCCGCTGCCCTTTGCATTCCCCGGATGGTTTCCTCAATAACTTCAGTTAAATCCATCCCCAGGAGTTTTGCACCTTCTTCAATAATCCCCCGATCAACTCCGGCCGCAAAACTCTTCTGTTTCATTTTCTTTTTTACCGACTTGGCGGTCAAGTCCATAATACTCCGGCTCGGACGCATGAGAACCGTAGCCACAATTAGACCCGTTAACTCGTCAATGGTATAGAGAACCTTCTCCATTCTTTCTTGCGGTTCTACGTCGGAACAGATCTTCCAGCCGTGGCTCTGTATTGCCCTAATGTAATCTTCCGGCCAGCCCTCATCGGTAAGAATCTCCCGCACTTTGCTGCAATGTTCTTCGGGATATTTTTCATAATCCAAATCATGCGTAAGCCCGATTACACGCCATTTTTCCAGATCTTCTTCGCCAAATTTTTCAGCAAAATGCACCATAACCGCTTCTACCGCCAGGGCATGCTTGAGCAATGCATCGTTTTTGTTGTACTTCTTTAATAACGCCAGCGCCTCTTCTCTGGTAGGTTTTTTCTTTTCCATATTGCCACCCTTTCTTTTTTTTCTATCGATTTACACCAATATTTCATTAAGCAAAAAATCCGCATAATCTATCAATACCATCTTTACAATACGATATTCATTTTATTGCTCCCTTTACTTTATTCATAGCAACCGCAAGCCTCCATTCTCCAACCTTCCTCGGCAAGCTATTCCCGAGATTGTAATTTATTAAATTATAGCTCTTATCTTTTCATCTAGCAAGCCGGCAAAAGTCAACCGAAGAAGCAGGAGTAGAATTCTTATATTTAATTCTTGACATTAACGTAACGTAAAGGTTTATACTATAAAGAGCAGGGAGGAAAAGTTATGGAATATACAGTGCAAAAACTTGCCAGATTAGCTGGTGTCAGCCCGAGAACACTTAGATATTATGATGAAATTGGACTTCTTAAGCCGGCTAGAATCAATTCATCAGGTTATCGTATTTATGGTGGAAAAGAAGTTGATAGATTGCAACAAATTTTATTTTATCGCGAGCTTGGTGTGAACTTGGATGAGATTAGAATTATCCTGGACTCTACATCTTTTAATAAAGCCAGGGCTCTGCGAAAACATCGCTTTAGACTCCTGGCAAAAAAGAAACAGATTGAATTATTAATTGCTAATGTCGAAAAAACAATAGCAATGACAGAAGGGAGAATAACAATGAGCGATAAGGAAAAATTTGAGGGTTTTAAACAAAAGATAATCGATGACAATGAGCTGAAGTACGGCAAAGAAATCAGGGAAAAATATGGAGATGATGCCGTTGACCGTTCAAATCAAAAGATAAAGCAAATGACCGAAAAACAGTATACAGCTGTTGAAAAGTTGTCAAATGAGGTAAATAATGCAATAAAGATAGCCTTTGAAAACGGGGATCCTTCTGCTGAATTAGCACAGAAAGCATGCGAACTGCATAGGCAGTGGTTACTGTATTTTTGGGATGAATACTCAAAAGAGGCACATATGGCACTTGTTCAGGGATATGTAGATGATGAGAGATTTACAGCATATTATGATAAAATTGCACCTGGGTGTACAGCGTTTCTACGTGATGCAATGAGAATTTATACCGGTATTAAAGCATAAGGCAAGCTGGTATCCATTAAAAAAAACAGAAATCCAAAAGATTTCTGCTATGATTAACCCTTATTACATTATTAATATTAATATAATGGGATTAATGAGAACCGGGCCTTTTTCTCACTGGCTTAACCTTATGGTAATTGCTATTTGAATTGCCTCCAAGGTTTTCAATAGTATTTTTTGCTCCTGAGAATAATCCAATTGCAGAAAGGCCAACTACTATACCCAAAAAAATTGCTTTTGGGGGGTCATCGGGAGCCAGATAATAAAAACCTGCTAGAATACCCAGGATAATCGCTACAATTGGGGAAAACTTTTTGGGTATACCCACTCTTTTTAATAACTCTACCATTGCCATTACCACAGGCACCAGAGCTATACCATAAACATTAATCGCCTCCATTTTTTTGCCTCCCTGATCATTAAGTGCTTATTAAAGGAATATTCAGGGATAAAAGCAAAAAGAACAATTTCTTGCAAACTACTATACTGATACAAGGCATATAACCTTAATTATCAATAATTTACACCTTTTCCACCGATCAATTTATTATCCTTACACTTTTTTATCAAGGGGAATACTGCGGTTTCCATCATTAAAAGGTTCGTAAGAACGTTCCAGCACTTTAAAAAGATGCTTTTCCCCATGAAGCCCCTTAAATTGCAATAAAAGGTACTCTCCTTTTTTAACCGGTATATCCACTTTGGCAAGAATATCCCGTCCCTGCATATTCAAAAGAGCATATCCCTTTTTAATATCCTTTACCAGGGCCAATATTTTACGAGAATTATTGTGAAACACCTGTTGATCCCGGCGTAAATATTTTTTAATTTTTCTGATTAGATCACTTAACATTCATAGACTTCCTTATACCATAAACTTCCTTCATTTTCTAACATTATACTGTTGATCTGTTTAGGATCTCTTCAGGTAATTGGTTATCAGCAAATACCGTGTCTATTACTATGTTCCTTTTTTCTATAAGGTCAATCTCATACGGTGTTAAAGGTTCAAAATCCTCTTTGGAGCATAGAACGCGCACCCTGGGCCTCTTGGGGAACCCAACCGTATTCTTAACAACTATTCCTACTTCTCCACTGCTCAAGCCCAGAAAAGTACCTATAGGATAAGCAGCGATATGCTGGATAAAATTATGCAGTACTTTCAGATCAAATTGCTCGCCGGAAGATTCCAGAATCTCAATAGCTTTATGAGGCGGGAAAGCCAACCGGTAAGGACGATCAGCTACCAGGGCATCATAAACATCTGCAACGGCACTTATCCTGGAAAATAAATGAATCTGTTCAGACCTAAGGCCTTCCGGGTACCCCTCACCGTTCATGCGTTCATGATGCTGGTAAATAACCATGGCAGAGGAGCCGGGAATTAGATCTTGCGCTTTTACCATCTCATATCCAAAACCGGGATGTTTTTTTATTTCAAGATATTCATCCGCAGAGAGTTTACCCTTTTTGTTTAAAATGCTGGAGGGTATCTTTACTTTTCCAAGATCATGGAGCAAAGATCCAAGGCCGACTTTTGTAAGCTGGGAACGCGACAAGCCCAGGGATATTCCCAACGTCAGCGCCAACACGGCGACATTAACAGAATGGGCAAAGGTGTAATTATCAGCAGTTCTAATATCGGACAAATTTACTATCAAATTATTATTGTTTAACAACTGATCGATAATGTCCTGAAGCACATTGCAAATGTTTTGCCTTTTAAATAGCAACTTAGGAACCGGTTTTTCCGGCTGTCTTTTTATATCAAACATTATATCCCTAACTATTTCAGTGGTTTTATGCCTTGTTTCATCCAGTATTACATCTTCAATATCAATATCGGGTATAATATTATCGAAGATATAAACCGAACTAATATTGAGTTTTCTTAAACTATGTATATATTCTCTTTTTAGTTCCACACCGGTATTAAGAAGTAAAAAGCCCATCTTATCGTAAATTGCTCTTGCCAGCTTCATTCCTGGCTGAAGAGAAGAGATCGGCACTTTGCGCATTTGACCATCTCCTAAGAACACGCTTTTTCCGATAGAAATAATTCAAATTAAATTATAACATAAATCGATAATATTCTTAAAGAGCAACAGGCAGGAAAAAGGATTAACAATCATTTAATCTCCCATTCCCGGGCATAATAGAAAAATGAACAAGATAAACACTGAAAAAGACAATTTAAAGGTCGGTATATTTACCGACAGCTATTACCCTTATATAAGCGGAGTTGTCCGCTCTATTGAACTTCTAAAAAAGGAATTGGAAAGCCGTGGGCATGGAACATTTATCTTCGCTCCAAATTACCCAACGGCATGGCAATTTCAAGAAAAAAATGTTTTTCGTTTTTTTTCTATACCCGCACCAACTCAAAAAAATTTCTTTCTACCCGTTCCCTTTTCTCCGCGATTACCTTTTCTAGTCCAAAATTTGAAACTGGATGTTATCCACGTCCATTCTCCCTTTTTATTGGGCTCATTGGGTGCAGCAACAGCCAAGCGATTTAAACTGCCGTTAATATTTACCTTCCACACTCTCTATCACTTCTATGTTCATTACACACCATTTGGAAGGAATATTTCCGCCGCAATAATAAAAAAATGGAATAAAAAGTTTTGCAATAGGTGCGACCTTATCATTGCTCCTTCATTATTTGTAAAAAAGCTTATTACGGAATACGGCGTTTCAAAACCTGTTGACGTTATTCCTACAGGCATAGATGATTCTTATTACTTAATAAACAATGATAACAAAGAGTGGATTAAAAAACATTTTCATTTAGATGAGAAAGATAAGATATTACTGCATGTTGGCCGGTTGAGCAAAGAAAAGAATATCGATTACTTAATAGAAGCTATGGGAGAGATACAAAAAACCATATCCCATGTAAAACTAATCATTGTTGGAACAGGGCCTGAGGAAACAAACCTGAGAAGACTTGCTCATCAAAAAAACCTCGAATCATCTGTTTTTTTCAGCGGCCAGATCAACCACAGCGAACTGCTAAAGTGTTATGCCGGGGCAGATATTTTTACTTTCGCTTCCCGAAGCGAAACCCAGGGTCTTGTCGTTGGGGAAGCAAAAGCTGCAGGACTTCCTGTGGTGTGCTCTTTCTCCCCTTGCTTATCAGAAACAATCTTTCACGGCAAAGACGGGTTTCTTGTCCATACCTTACAGGATTTTGTTGAAAAGATAAAATACCTGCTTGAAAATGAACCATTGAGAAAAAATATGGGAAAAAGGGCGAAAATCAATGCTCTCAGGTACTCCTCTAATCTTCTGGCAAATAAAATGCTGCAAAGATATCAAAAAGCTATCCAAGATAAAAATTAGATAATATAAAAACCCTTTAGCTTAATTCAAATAACTCCCTTGCTTTTTTCAGCCTGTTTATAACCCTGTCTTTCCCTAACAAAGATATTATATCAAATAATTCAGGACCCATTGTTCGGCCTGTAAGGGCAAGCCTGGTCGGAAGGTTAATCCGGGACAACGAAACATTCAACTTCCGGCCCAAATCATGCAGTTCATCCCTTATTTTTTCCGCCTCAAAAGGCTCCACCCTTTGCAATACATGAGACACCTCGGTTAAAACCTCTCCTACCCCCTCTTTGCGAAAGTGCTTTTTCACTCCCTTTTCATCGTACTGGAAATCATCTTCAAAAAAATAATTGGAAGCATCGGCCATTTCTTGAAGTGTTTTAACTCTGTCCCGGACAAGATCAATAATTCTTTCAATTTCTTTATACTTTGCGGTATTTCTTTCTGTATTGATATTGAACTTTCTTTGCATAAAAGGCAATGCTCTTTCCGTTATCTTTTCCAATTTCAGGGTCCTCAAGTAATAGCCGTTAAGCCAGGTTAATTTCTTTATATCGTAAATTGCAGGATTTTTGCTAACCCTTTCCAGAGAAAACAAATCGACAATTTCTTTAATATCCATAATTTCTTTATCTTCTCCCGGAGACCAACCCAAAAGGGCAAGGTAATTTACCAACGCTTCAGGCAAAATTCCCATATCCCTGTATTCCTGTACAGACGTGGCCCCATGTCTTTTGCTAAGCTTGCTGTGGTCAGGGGCGAGTATCATTGGTACATGAGCGTATAACGGCACCTGAAAACCCAGACTATGTGCGATAATTATTTGACGCGGTGTATTGGAGAGATGTTCCTCAGCCCTGATAACATGACTAATTGCCATATTATGATCATCGATTACGGATGCAAAATTATAAGTAGGCAAACCGTCGGATTTAATAATGATAAAATCATCAAATATTTTGTTTTCAAAAGCAACCCGTCCCCTGATTATATCTTCTACTACTGTTTCGCCTTCTCGGGGCGTTATAAAGCGGATTACATAACTTTCGTTAAGTTTCCTTCTTTCCCTTTCCTCTTCAGATAATAATCTACAGCGACCACTATACCTGGGTGGTTGTCCCTTTTGACGTTGCTTCTCCTTTTCTGCCTCCAGCTGCTCAGCGGTACAAAAACAGTAATAGGCTTTACCATCACGAACAAGCTGCTCTGCCAGCTCCCTGTATTTATGTAAATTCTCGGACTGGATATACGGGCCGTAGTCCCCGCCGATATCAGGACCCTCGTCCCAGGTTAAACCCAACCATTTCATTGATTCAAGAATCGAAGAAAAGTACTCCTGAGATGAGCGCTGGCGGTCCGTATCATCAATTCTCAGGATCATTTTCCCGCCGCTGTGACGCGCAAAAAGCCAGTTAAAAAGAGCTGTTCTGGCTCCTCCGATATGAAGCTCTCCAGTAGGGCTGGGAGCAAACCTTACTCTGATCTTTTCCATCCTTTAACACCTCTATTTATATAATCAATTTACACTTATGCTATTATCTTCTGGTTCAGTTAAAATAAATCCTGCCTGTTTATTCCTTTATCTCCTCTGCCGTAAGAATTTGATTTTTGAGTTCCGCAAGCATTGAACCTGTCTGTTCTGCATATTGAGAAAAAAGGGCACTGGTTTCTTCATTGTCTGTTTCCCTTGAAAAAATATCCAATTCAGCATGAATCTTTTGTAATGTTGTGATTAACTCCCTTTCTTTCGTTGAACGCGGCCTATCCTTTTTGTCATCATACAGATCTACATAGAGATTGCCATGTGAATCCAGCTGAGCCACGGACACTGCTGCCGGGTCTTCCACTCCCATTTCATATAGTTTATCCCTCAGCCAGTTCTCAGTAAACCCTTTAAGATCGAGGCTTTTCTGCAGTATTTTTCCGTTAATGATCACTATGGTCGGCATCCCCTGGTATTCAGTGATTATTTTCAAATCCTCAGGCGTCAGGCTTTGTTTCTGGCTTTTTTTAATTACGCTGATTTCTCCCTTTGGCTCCAGTACGGCAAATTCCACATCTTCCAAAAGCGGAGCATCCTTTATACGCAGGGCGGACATAAGATCATCAAAATTCATCTTGGCACGAAATAGGTTCTTTTCCAGTACTTTGCCGTTCCGTACCAAAACCAGCGGTCCACCGACAATAATTCGCCTAATATTAGGGAACCTTATACCGAGCAGATTTAACGACACCAACAAAAATGCCCATAATACCATATTTAAAATACTTGAAAAAAAATGCACCTGGCTATCTACCAGCGCCGCGCTGGCAATACTCCCTATCGTAATTGCAACGATAAAATCAAGTGTCGTGAACTCACCCACCTCTGTCGGCCCCATTACCCTGGATAGAAATGCCAAAATAGCAAAGGCAAGCACCCCTCGCAGTATAAACCCTACAATGTGTAATTCCTGTGTACTTAAAAATAATTGCTCCCAAAATGTCATTTTTTATAACTCCTTAAATATGAAAAAACCTCTCTCTTAGAGAGGTTTTCCCGAATCAGCGGCCTTTATACTGCGGCTCTTCCTCTTCTATTTCTTGAATTCTGGTTTGTAGGCCGTCCACGATACTTTTTGTTTGATTGGCAAATTGGGAAAAAGCATCTTTTGCAATCTGGCTTTCGGTTTCCAGCGCAAAAGTTTCCAAATCTGCCTGTGCGCTTTTCAGATTTGAAAGGCAGGTTTTTAATTTTTTACCGACTGTCATGACGGCATCCCTCCTCTGTTTATGCTGGTAATCAATTTATAGTATTACCATTCACCCGCATAAAATACTTTATAAATTTGTAACCACTATTCGTCGGAGAGAATCCCCACCGCACAGATTTCCGGAAGTGGGGCATAATAATCCCTTCCCAAGCTTTCCCTGGAAATCTCCATCCCATTTTTTAAAAAAATGCGCATCGTCTCTACAGTATAGCCTTCCCTTCCTTTCTGTAAAACTTCACGGTAGGAAGGCGGTTTATCGCTCAATTCACGGTAATGTACCGGTGGGGGTATCTTATTAAAATCTCCCGTTATCAGCTCTACTTCAGGGCACTTATTTGGATCCCCAAAAAAAATTGCTCTTAATTCGTTTTCCAGTACCTGCATATGAATTAAAATGTAAAAGGTCAAGTCGTTTATAAATTTTAAATCCAGGTAGTTATACGAAATAGTTGCATCAAAACCTGGGGGGAGATATGCTACTGGAAGACTGTGATTGTGACGTTCCACTACCGCCAGGCCTGATAAAAGCGCAGCATTATAAATTGTTGACGATACCTGGCAGATCCCCCCCCCGGGCCCCATTTCTATCTGTTCATTAACGATAATGGGAGCTTCCTTGTAGCCATTTTCCAGACTCGCTTCGCCAACGAGGTCATTAAAGGAAAACATTTCCCCGGGACCCAGCAGTAGATTATCCAGCGCTTTTGCGGCAAGTGAAATATTATAATTTCTACCCGGTAAAGAATCATCGAAAAAGGTGCTGAACGATACTATTTTATCTTTAATACCCATATTAATAATATCTGATACTTTTCTTGCAGGATAAATCATCTCAGTTTCAAGCTTAAACGGCTGGGGAAAAGAAGGCCAGTAATATAAGCGCTGCAGGATCTCTGCAAATAGTTTTTCTTCTTTTAAGCCTTTACCGTTTTTATGCGGTCTATACTTTAACACTCCCCCTTCTGCCTTTACTTCCGCATTCTCAGGTGGATAACACCTTTCTTTTTTTATCGCAGCCAATGCATTTTCAAAACGCTCTTTTTTTACCGTAAATAAACCCGGTATAATAACGCCGTTCCTATAGGTTTGAAGCTTATGAAAGTAATTAAATGGCCGATTTAAATTATTTATTTCCTTTATAATCCGTTCCCTTTCAAGAACAATCCCCATATCAATCAATGAGTAGTAAAAAAATTTTTCTTCCTCTAATAAATAAAGGCATATCCTTTCCCTCTCTAAACTCTCGCTTATCTCTTCCAAAATCGTATCAATTTCTTCATAAGTTTTTCCGCCAACATATCTTTTCCCAATAAAAGTTCCCAGCGGAGCCCTTCCTTTAAAATAAAAGTACTCAATTACCGCCAGGATCAAAAAGATTAATGCTATTACAGCGATTATTTTATAAATCCTCGCCTGCATTTTCTTAAAATCATGCCATTTAATTATCATCACCGCCGGAAACCGGCAGGCCCGTTAAATATTTTTCTGCCGGGAAACCGTTTGGAAAGCCCCGACTTCTTTAACCGGACAGCAATACCATATTTATAATATGCTTATGTATCCCCCAGGGATAATATGCAAAGCAAAAAAAAACTGTGAGTAAACACTCACAGGCGCATTATCATTATTATAATATATACCGGCTATGCCGGTTCCTCGTAAACTATTATCCAAAGACTTACTCAGAAGCTCCACTTAAGGTTAATTAAAGCAGTGAAAGGAAAACCCCGGCAGCCACGGCTGAGCCGATAACCCCTGCCACGTTAGGCCCCATAGCATGCATTAATAAATAATTATTGGGATTGGCTTGCTTGCCGACTACCTGCGAAACCCTGGCGGCCATAGGCACCGCAGAAACTCCCGCCGAGCCGATTAGAGGGTTAACTTTGCCGTTAGTAAGCTTGCACATAAGTTTTCCCATAAGCACGCCTCCTGCCGTTCCGATTGAAAAGGCAATCAAGCCCAGAATAACTATCATTATGGTTTGTGGCGTCAGGAAGTATTCGGCGCTTGCTTTAGCCCCTACTGTAAGCCCCAGGAAGATAACCACGATATTGTTCAGCTCATTCTGTGCAGCTTTACTCAGCCGCTCTGTTACCCCGCATTCCCTCAAGAGGTTTCCAAACATCAGCATCCCCAAAAGGGGTATGGCATCAGGCAAAAAGAGCCCGGTAAGGATGATCACAATAATGGGAAAAATTATGCGCTCAGTTTTGGAAACCGGCCTGAGCTGCTGCATAACAATTTCCCGCTCCTTTTTGGTAGTCAAAGCTTTCATAATCGGGGGCTGGATAATCGGTACCAGGGCCATATAAGAGTAGGCGGCGATGGCTATTGCCCCAAGAAGGTCAGGTGCCAGTTTAGATGTCACAAAGATCGCCGTAGGGCCATCGGCACCGCCGATAATGCCTATTGAACCCGCCTGCTGGGGCGTAAATCCAAGCAGCATGGCCCCAAGAAACGTGACAAAAATACCAAACTGAGCTGCTGCCCCCAGAAGCAAGGTCATTGGATTGGAGATAAGCGGCCCAAAATCCGTCAACGCTCCCACTCCCAAGAAGATTAAGGGAGGGTATATACCCAGTTCCACACCCTGGTAAAGATAATAAAGAAGCCCTCCGGGGTCCATCAGAGCGCCCAAAGGCAAGTTTACTAAAAGCATCCCAAAACTGATCGGCACTAGCAATAGAGGTTCGTATTGTTTGGCAATGCCCAGGTATAAAAGAAAAAGGGCAATAACTATCATAATGATTTGGGTAACTTCTAAGTTTGCAAATCCCGTCGATCCTAAAAAATCCAAAAGCTGAATAAGCATTTTACCCCTCTCCTTTATTCTATGACTACCATGATATCCCCTGTGTTAACGGATGCACCCTTTTGAATAGCTATTGATTTGATAACTCCGGAGACAGGAGCGGTTACCTCATTCTCCATCTTCATCGCTTCCAGAAGGACCAGCACATCGCCTTCATTGACACTGTCCCCAATATTTACTTTAATGTCGATGATGGAGCCGGGCATCGGCGCAGCTACCGGGAAACCTTCCCCACTTTTTGATTGCGTTTTTTCCATTGGAGAGGGACTGGTAACAGTTGCGGATTGAGGGACAGGAGCTTTTTGCACTTCCGATGACGGCGCTGTTGGCTGAACTATTGTAACAGCCGGTGGAGGCGAAGAAGTCTTTTGTTCGTTCATCTCTTCAACAACAACCTCATAAGGTTGTCCATTAACATACACTCTGTATTTTTTCATCTATTTTTCCCCCTTCTCAATAATGCAAAATCCTGTCTTAAATTCAACAGCCTTGTCCGGCCGACTTGGGCCCACATATTATTTTGTTGTTCTATTGCATTGATTTGATTGATTACAGGATTTTTAAAAGCTTGTTCCCCGGTATCAAAAGCAAAAAGTAGCGCCCCCATTGTAGCTGCAATTACTTCCGGTTTTACATCATTAGCACTTTCAGGGGTGCTGATGGCTGCTGCTACGCGATCCGCAGCTTTTCTCACTTCCTTATTAGCTTTTTCCTGGGGTGTAAATATTTTGCTAAAGCATATTAAAAGTAACGCTAGTATAAATAACGTAACCATAACAACTATTAAGCCAATAACCAATATTTCAAATCCAAAAACAAGGTTTTCCATTTCCCAATCCTCCTACCCTATTAATATTATTTATATTGTACTAGCTCCACCTCCTGAAATGAGAAGTTCTGGGATAACGTAAAGGTTTACGCACCAGCACTATAATTCTTTATAAACGCGTTAAAACCCTTTTTTCCTATTATTTAAAAATAATTTTTATCCTGTTTATATTTTTTCATCTTTTCCAGATGCTGTGAATCCACAGTCACATATCCAAGAAAAGGAGATGAACCGGCCCCCGCTCCATGAAAGTCCGATCCTCCTGTAACAAGAAGATTATATTTACTAGCCATTTTTTTATACCTGAAAATATCAAAAAGCAGGTGGTCGGGGTGAAAAACTTCAATTCCCACCAGGCCTGTTCTTGCCAGGTCAGGAATAATCTCATCAGCATTGTAGAGGCCGGGGTGAGCAAGCACGGGAATCCCACCTGACTTTATAATTAAATTTACTGCCTTAGCGGTTGTTATTTTAAAACGTTTCACGTATGCCGGAGCATTGGAACCAATATACTTAGAAAAGGCCTCCGCAGTTGTTTTACAGTAACCCTTTCGGCAGAGCGCAAGGGCCAGGTGAGGCCTTCCCAGTATCTTCCCTTTTGTTAGTTTTTGTACTTCGTCGAGATTAACATCCAAATTCAATCTGTTTAACTTTTGAACCATCCTGGTCATTCTTTCCAGACGGCTTCTTTTAAGATCCCGGAGTGTTTGTTTTAATTCTCTCGATTCCCGATCACAATAATAGCCCAGAATATGTACCTCTTTACCATTGTGGTCAGCGCTGAACTCGATCCCGGGGACCACTTCGATCCCGCACATTTTTCCCGCCCTCTCAGCAGATGATACTCCATCCATTGTATCGTGATCAGTAATGCCTATGGCAACAATATTCTTTTTTAAAGCTTCTTGAACTACTGCAAAAGGGTCCATAATGCCATCAGAATAATTAGTATGAACATGCAGATCTACTCTACCCAATTCAAACCTCCACACTATCATCATTACATATTTTTCTAATTACACGTAAAAAGTTTCCATACAATATCTTTTGCAGATCTTTTTCTTTGAATCCCCTTGCGAACAACCCCGCGATAAGAGCGGGAAGGCAGGAAACATCGGTTAAACCTTTAAGCATTTTTCCCCCCATACCATCAAAATCCGAACCAATACCCAGGTGATCTATCCCGGCTACTTCTGAAATATGTTCAAAGTGATCGAGCAAAATATTTAAATCCGGATTCTTATCATGAATAAAGTCAGGGTAAAAAGTTAAACCAACAACCCCACCGTTTTCACGCAAGGCTTTTAACTGATCATCCGTTAAATTTCTATAATGATCGCAAATTTTCTTGGCGTTTGCATGAGATACAACTACCGGGCAAACGGTTGTCTTCAGCACATCCCAAAAACCTTTGGGACTGATATGGGACAGGTCGATGATCATACCCATGCGGTTCATTTCTTTTACAACTTTTTTCCCAAATCGTGTAAGACCTCCACCGGTTTCCCTTTCCCCAACACCATCGGCAATCTCATTTCTCTGGTTCCAGGTTAGACCCAAACCCCTTATCCCGAGGCGGTAGAGCATTCTTAAAACGCCCAGATCACCTTCGAGCACTTCCCCCCCTTCAACAGTAAGTATTGCCGCAATTTTGCCTTCATTATTTACCCTGAGAAGATCATCATAATTAAAAACTGCCTCTATCCTTTCTTCACAGGTTTCAATCGTTTGATAAAACAAATCAAGCAGTTGCATACACCTTTTTAACGCATTGCCGTATTTATATTCCGGCTCTATATACAAAGCAAAAAACTGAACCTTGATCCCTGCAGCTTCCATGCGCGGAAGATCTAGCTGCGCTATAGTATTTTTCTGCGCAAAGTTATATACATCCTTCATTTCCGCAAATAAATGAACAGTATCACAATGAGCATCGATAATTCCCCCGTTATATTGCATCTTCTGACCTGACTCCATTTCCGACTCCCTTTCTTGATATTTTTTTATATAAAAAAACACACCTGTTAAAAGAGAGGTGTTCCATAAGAAGGCATTCTTGTCATTCTGAACTTAGTGAAGAATATTCTTAATAACTTCGCTTCACTCAGTATGACGGCTTCCTAAAAAACACCCACCTAAAGGGTGTATTTTTCAAAGGTTAAACAATCCAAAATTTTTTATTATAATAATTTTAACGGGGTTCAATTATTAACTTAATCGCAGTTCTTTCTTCTCCATCGATTTGAATATCTGTAAAAGCAGGAATACATATTAAATCCATACCGCTGGGAGCGACAAATCCCCTGGCAATAGCAACAGCTTTTACAGCCTGGTTCAGTGCTCCTGCTCCAATGGCTTGAATTTCAGCCCCCCCTCTCTCGCGTAGAACTCCAGCTAGGGCCCCAGCAACAGAATTAGGATTAGATTTTGCTGAAACTTTTAATACTTCCATTAATGAATCGCTACCTCCTTTAAATACTACTTTAATTATTGTTAATTTATTATATTCTCCAGCCATTGGAAATTTCCTTCTTCTAACTTAAAAAAATTTTATCATTCTTTCAAATATTTACGTTATAACTGCTCCCTGCAATATTATTAAACTATTATGCCCTCCCTGCTCTTTACTTACTTTCTTTCCCAGGAGAATATTAGAGCATTAAATTCAAAGGGATATTTATACCGTCTTATTTGTCATATATGTAAACTTTTCCGGATTCGCGAAAGGCAATTAAATTTTCCTCCTCATTTTTCTTTTTCCGGGGTAGCAAGTACTCAATTAATTCTTCTCTATCAATTGTTTTGTTATCAAAGTAGCTTTTGCCACGGGTATCGAAAACCAATCCGTCTTTATATTCATTCACCACTAAACTGCTGATAAGATTTACCTCTTCCAAAGAAATTCTCTCTTTTCTTAATGTTACCTGTAACAGCGTCCACGGCTTAATAAACTTCTTAGAAATCCTCGGAGATGAATGATTGAAACCTGAAAGCTCATTATATGCCCTAAAAGATGCTAAAAATCCTTTTTTAAAGCGTATGTACTGATCGTTTTCAATTTTTATTTTTAACAGGAACGAAAGCCTAAATTTAGATTGAGCTAGATTATAATTTATGGTAAAAATTTCAGGAAAGCGAACAAGTAAATATATTAAAAGATCAACATTAGACAGCTCTTCCGATACCTGCTTTAATTTCATGTAATCTTCACTCCTGTCCTTGGTACAAGTTGGTAAAAGAAAAAAATCCTTACAGGAAAAAAACAATAAAGCTAAATTGATAAGTTATTCAATAATAACCCCTTGAAATCCTTCTAATAAAAAAAAGTGCCTTACGGCACTTTTTACCAGATTGCCCTGCCCTTATCGCGTTACTTTGCATATTCAATCGCTCTGGTTTCTCTAATAACAGTAACTTTTATTTGACCGGGGTATTCCAGCTCTTTTTCTATCTTTTTAGTAATATTCCTCGCCACCTGCACTGCAGCGAGATCGTCAATTTTTTCCGGTTTTACCATAATACGTATTTCTCGCCCCGCTTGAATAGCATAAGCTTTTTCGACTCCATCGAAGGAATCCGCAATTTCTTCAAGTTTTTCCAACCGCTTTATATAAGCCTCCAGTGTTTCTCTCCTAGCACCGGGCCTGGCAGCCGAAATTGCATCCGCTGCCTGGACTAACACCGCCTCGAGAGTTTGCGGTTCGATATCACCATGATGGGCGCCGATAGCGTTAATAACCTCGGGAGATTCATGGTACTTTTTAGCCAGTTCTGCCCCGCTTACCACATGGGGGCCGTCAGTTTCATGGTTAAGTGCCTTCCCAATATCATGAAGCAGTCCTGCCCTCTTGGCCAGCTTAACATCCAGCCCCAGCTCTGAAGCCATAATCCCTGCAAGGTGAGCGACTTCCAGGGAATGTTTAAGAACATTTTGCCCGTAACTCGTACGGAATTTCAAACGACCGAGCATTTTCACCAGTTCTGGATGAAGGCCGTGAATGTTTGCTTCAAAAGTGGCCTGCTCTCCCTCTTCCCTAATCTGGACCTCAACTTCCTGGCGGGCTTTTTCCACCATGTCTTCTATACGGGCAGGATGAATACGCCCATCGATAATGAGCTTCTCTAAGGCCAAACGCGCAACTTCCCTGCGAATAGGGTCAAATCCGGATAGAATTACCGCTTCCGGTGTATCATCAATAATTAAATCTATTCCTGTCAATGTTTCTAAAGTTCGGATATTCCTGCCTTCCCTGCCTATGATTCGACCTTTCATTTCATCGTTGGGTAAGTTCACCACAGACACCGTTGATTCTGAGACATGATCGGCCGCGCACCGTTGGATACCTTGTGTAATAATTTCCCTCGCCCTCTTTTCCGCTTCTTCCCTCGCCTGTTGCTCAACATCTTTAATCATCTGGGCAATTTCGTGTTGTATTTCATCCTTAACCCTTTGAAGGATCATTTCTTTCGCTTCTGCAGTAGATAATTCGGATATTTTCTCCAGCTCATTAATCTGCTGCTTATAAATATCCGTTAGCCTTTGCTGAATACGATCGTTTTCTTCAACTCGTTTTTTTAATTCATCTTCTCTCTTTTCAAATTGAGAAATTTTTTTATCCAGGTTTTCTTCTTTTTGTAAGATGCGCCTTTCCATGCGCTGTAGCTCAAGACGCCGTTCCTTCGTTTCTTTATCAAGCTCATTCCTTAACCGGTGAACCTCTTCTTTAGCTTCCAAGACTTTTTCTTTCTTTAATGATTGAGCCTTTTCATCTGCTTCGCTGATTATCCTTTTTGCCGCTTCCTCAGCAGATGCTATTTTCGCCTCTGCAACATATTTACGTATTAAATAACCGGCACCAAATCCTAAAATTAAGCCGATTATTAAAATTATTACTGTTAAAGCTTCCAACTATTTTTTTCACCTCCTGTATTATTTTAGTTTTTTCAAGCTCGATCAATAAAAATAAGCTGTATATTACAGCTTAAAATAGAATGGCCATACTTATCCTTTTAAATTGATCATGAAAAAATGATCAAAATATATATTTCAAATATATCAAATATATATTAATTAAAGGTTTTATATTAAATGCCGTTAATATTTTTCTGGCATCTATCATGGTCAAATCTATTTTAAGTAATAATACTAACTAGCCTTAAGGACGGTATTACAGCCGATATTACAATTGATCCCGCTCAAAAACAATTCTATCCCCTTCACAGGCTTATGTCAAGTAATTATTACGATTACTGTTTCATTATCAAAGGATTATCAGCGTTATTATTATTTTGCTTCTTTTATTCCTTCTTTTTCTTTTCCTTCTTTCTTTTCTGCTGTATTATTTGCCTTAATATTATATAGAACACGGATTTGCTCCTCAATTTCTCTGCAGATATCGGGTTTTTGTTTAAGGAATTCTTTGGCATTATCCCTGCCCTGTCCCAGTCTGTCTTCTCCATAAGAATACCATGTTCCGCTTTTTTTGATAATATCTTTTTCAATTGCCAGATCAAGGACACACCCTTCCCGGGAAATGCCTTCACCGTAAATAATGTCAAATTCCGCCTGTTTAAAAGGTGGAGCCACTTTATTCTTGACTACTTTTGCCCTGGTCCGGCTCCCGATCACGTCATTACCGCGCTTTAAAGCCTCCAACCTCCTGATATCCAGCCGTACAGAAGCATAGAACTTTAATGCCCTTCCCCCGGGAGTCGTTTCCGGATTACCAAACATAACACCTACTTTTTCTCTGATTTGATTAATAAAAACTGCCGACGTATTTGATTTGCTAATGGCACCGGAAAGTTTTCTCATTGCCTGTGACATCAGGCGCGCCTGCAGGCCAACATGTACGTCTCCCATTTCACCATCAATCTCCGCCCTCGGCACCAGGGCGGCCACAGAATCAACAACAAGAACATCAATTGCGCCACTACGAACCAGCGATTCTGCAATTTCCAAGGCCTGCTCACCAGTATCCGGCTGGGAAACCAGCAATTCATCAATGTTAACGCCGAGCTTCTCTGCATAAACCGGATCAAGAGCATGCTCGGCATCTATGAAAGCGGCAAAACCGCCATTTTTCTGAGCTTCAGCAATTACATGTAAAGCCACCGTGGTTTTACCAGACGACTCCGGCCCAAAAATTTCGATAATCCTCCCTCTAGGTAGCCCTCCTACTCCCAGCGCAATATCCAGCGGCAGCGCCCCTGTAGAAATGACATCGATATTAGCTTTTGACTCAGAACCCAGTATCATAATTGAGCCCTTGCCGAACTGTTTTTCTATTTGCATCAAAGCCATTTCCAACGCTTTTTTCTTCTCCATAGTTCCAAACCTCCTCAGGCTCGATAGTCAACATAATGAAAAATATACTAACATTTGTTTGGTTATGATTAAATATTCTCTTTTGTCCGGGAATATCCTGCCTGTTTATAGTTTTTTAACAAAAATTTTTTTAACGGTGTGTAAACTGGCCCGGACGGGTAAAGAGTGCTTTGCATTAAATAAAACCCCCTTACCGCCATGATATTTTTACAAACCCAGCGTTCATCAAAAACACGTTTATTCAAATAAAATCCTTCACGTTTGTTTCTTCTTCCGAGCGTTAAGTGTGGTTTAAATTTTGATTTCTCCGGCTTGTTAAAAATTGTATGAACAAGGAGCAGCTTATCTATCTCCCGGGCCAGATTGTACAGCTCCCCTGCGCCTTTATCTACTCCTAGCCAGATAACACGGGGATCTCCCCGATGAGGAAAAGCCCCAAGCGATGAAAAAGAAATATTAAAAGAAGCTGTCAGGCTTCCCAACTCCCTTAAAGGTTGTTCCAAAAGCTCAATGTCTTCCTCCCTTATCTCACCAAGAAATTTCAAAGTAAGATGCAAAAGTTCGGGCTTAACCCACCTTACACCCTTTATCTCGGACCTAAGCTCCTGCTGTATTTGAGCAAGCTCATCGATGACTTTTGAATCCAATCTGATTGCTATAAAAGCCCGCATAAAAATCCTTATCCTCTATCCAATAAATATTCTTATACTCTATTATTTCCATTAATAACATTAAACTCCTGCTAAAAAAATGCTCCTGTCACCTATTCCTTACAATTAATCATCATCAAAAACAAAGTGTTCAAAACTGTAATTCAGGGGGAATTGTTTAACCTCAATCAGATCCGCGCTCAAGGGGGAATAAGCATCTTTCTTTTCCGAATACTGCATCCTTAAAAGCACAAGGCTGAAATTAATATCCATGTTTTGTATACCCCTTATACCTGAGGCTCCGGTAGTTCCGGCATTAATTTCAATATAATTGCCCTCGTCTTTTACATATGGCGTATGCAGGTGGCCTGAAAGAAGCAAATGATCATTGTTTCGCACGTATTTTAAATAAGCTGGATTATGTACAGCAATTAGATCTACTCGATCAGCAAAGGAAACCGTTTCCGCTAACTTTCTTGCATTATCCTCGATCATATCCTCGCTCTCAACAGTCATTGCAGCAACGCGCGATGAGGAGTCGGCTAAGCCGGCTATACGCAGCCCTGCCGTTTCCATTATCCCTTCTTCCAAAACAGAAACGTTTTCGCTCATTTTTAGCTTTTCAATCACCAAGGGGGAATCGTGATTTCCGGGGATAAATACGCAAGGAACATCAATTCCATCCATACTATGGGCAAGAAATTCCATCTCCAGCACTGTCCCGTAATCTACCCTGTCCCCGGTATCGATAATCAAATCGATATTATAAATGTCTGTAATCCGCCGGATAAAATCAAAGGCAGCGGGATTATTGTGAATATCCGAGATATGGAGAATGTTTATAATACCGCTGTTTTTCTCCACCGCCGCACTTGTTTTCATTTTCTTTTGCATAAGCGAAATATTCTCGACAATATCCGTAAATTGTAACCCAATCTCTTCAATAATTCCTATTCCTTCCTCTTCCAGGACACTAAAAACCCAGGGCGCTGCCTCCAGTATCCCTTCATATTCAGCATGCGAGAAAGCCTTGGGATTATAAGAAAAAACCGCCACAGAAATAAGCAGGGATAATACCAGAAAATTTATTAGCCCGCTGTAAAGCATCTCTAATTTGTTATTTTTGTAACTTGGCCATAACAAACAGCAGACAGCCCCCGAAATAAAGGCAAGTAGTGATAGCAAAAGAAAATATTTTATAACGTTTGTTTTTAGCTGGCCATAAATATTATCCGACCACGAATCTGCTCGGGAGATGGTGGAGGCAAATTCAGACAATTCCTCCAAGTTTATATTTCTCAATGTAAGGCAGATATTAAGAGGTCCGCTGTGCGTAGACGCTGTTATGTTACCCAGCGGAGGAAAACAGACCTGTGTTTTACCGCTGCCTAATACTTTGATGCTTGTTTCAAATTCAAATGCCCCTGTTGAAATACTAATCGGACTGAGAAACTGTATGATAACGATCATTATTGCCAAACTAAAAACGATCTTGAGACATCTATTAAATATTTTCATCTCCGACCTCATTTTTTTTATCCCTGCTAAGCAATTCACGCAAATATTTACCGCTGATCCTTTCCTTTTCCAGCAGATACTGCGCGGCCTGTTCAATAATATCCCTGTATTTAATAATTATGACACGAACCCTTTCTTCCTGTACGCTGATTATTTCTTTGATACTTTTGTGAAGAACCCCTCCCGGAAGATCCTTTGAGCTGATTACGCCGAGAGATGACATTCCGGAGCTGATAATTTTTTTTGCCAGTTCAACAGCCTGCTGAAAGTCATTCAAAGCACCCGTGCTGCGGCTTCCAAGAAGCTCCTCCTCGCTTACTGCTCCGCCAAGCAAAACAGCTATTTGTCCTTCCAGATAATCTTTTGTATGGACATAGCTATCTTTTTCCGGTCTTTGCCGTATATAACCCATGGCTTTTCCCCGGGGAACAATCGTAATCGTTGAGATGGAACAAGGTGTAATATACTCGCTGATCAGAGCATGGCCCATTTCATGAATGGCGATACGCCTTATTTCTTCTTCACTGGGGCGGCGGTCTAATTTTTCCCCCATGATTACTTTGTCAATCGCCTCATTAAAATGTTTTCTTTCCAAGTATTTGCTTTTCTCCCGCAAGGCTGCAATTGCAGCTTCATTCGCTAAACTTTCCAGATGTGCTCCTGAAAATCCGAAAGTTTCTGCAGCAATTGCTTCCAGCTGGACATCTTTAGCCAGCGGTTTATTGCGGGTGTGAAGTTTTAATATCTGCTGCCTTCCTTCAAAATCGGGAAGCTCTACCTGGACAATTCGATCAAAACGTCCAGGACGCATCAAAGCGCTATCCAAAAGATCGGCTCTGTTCGTTGCACCGATTAACAGTACCCTAATTTCATCATCTGTACCAAGACCATCCATCTCTACCAGGAGTTGGTTCAAAGTCTGGTCATACTCCAGATGTGAACTATGGCTGCCTCTTTTGGCACCCAGGATTTCTATCTCATCGATGAAGATAATTGCGCTCTGCTTATTCTTTTTCCTGGCCAGGTTTCTTGCCTGTTGAAATATTTTTCTTACCCTCTGGGCACCTACTCCGGCATACATTTCTATAAATTCACTTCCCGCTGCTGAAACAAAAACTGAATCAGTATAAGAAGCAGCTGCTTTGGCCAGCAGCGTTTTCCCCGTTCCCGGAGGTCCAGCCAATAAAATTCCCTTTAATGGCCTGATACCCATTAACTCAATTTTTTCTGGTATTTTAATAAAATCGAGCGCTTCCAGGAGCTCTTTTTTCGCAATATTTTGCCCCCCGATATCTTCAAATGAAATGGCTGTGCTTGCTTGATTTTTATTATGTTTTAAAGAAGAAAATTCCTTTATCCCTCCTCTAACATCTAAAACCCTATACAGCAGAAAAAAAATCCCCAGAAAAAATAGTAAAGGATATACATTAAATCCCAACCAGACCAAGCCAATTATTACTCCCAGGGCGACCCCTACGCCTACTTCTTTAAGCATCAACTAACCTCCGTGGATGTATTTATAGGAATTATCTCGTATAAATATTTCTCTTCAGAAGATAACTGCAGGTATATTCTTTTTTGATCTACCCGGAGATGATAATTCTTCAAGCTTGTCTCGTTGTCAAGCAATAAAGAGACCTCTTTATTCATATTGTTATAATTGCCCCTTCTTTCACCTTCCATTAAGGCATAATGAATTCTATTGTAAAGTGATTCCAAATATGAGTCTCTTTTGTCCAAAATTACAATTCGATAGGAATCCTGCGCATAAGCCAAATCCAGTATTCCTTCAATTTCTTTGTACGTCTTGGAAAGGTCCTCTACTTCTTGAAGTAAAATCGAAACTTCCGTTACACTGTTTTTCTGCTTTTTATTGTTTATCTCAACATCCTCTACACCGTTAACATTCAAAAGCGACTCCCTTAAAGGTTCATCTATAAACCGTTGTTGACGCCAGTAATTTACTCCATATATACATGAAACGGTAAGCACCAGTGCAACCAATACAACAGGCCATCTCAAATCTATTTTCAAAACAAATCACCCGCTTTTTGGTTAACATAACATATTTACATAATACATTATAACAAATTTTTTTACCCATGGGAAATAAAAAAAACCCTTTTTCGGGTTATTGAGGAAGATATACTGCTCTGGGGTTTACTTTTTACCGGAAAGAAATGCTTCCCATCAGATCATATGTTCCTACCCCACTGATTTTTACTTCTAGAAGATCCCCCGGGCGAACTCCCGTAACCCCGGATATCACTACTTTTCCATCTACCTCCGGGGCCTGTGAAGCCAATCTTCCATAAGCGTTCTTTCTTTCGGGATGGAAAGAATCAACGAGTACTTTTGTTTTTTTCCCCAACAAGTACCTGTTGTATTTTCTGGAAATTACTTCCTGCTGTTCCACTAGTTTATTTATTCGTTGATTTATAATCGCCGTTTGAACTCGATGCTTGTGCTTGTAAGCACGCGTCCCCTTTTCCGGTGAGAAAGGAAACACACCGAGTCTCTCAAAGGGACACTCCTGTAAAAAACTGAGGAGCTCATAAAATTCTCTCTCTCCCTCTCCGGGATAGCCAACCATTACTGTTGTCCGCAAAGCGACCTCCGGTATCATATCCCGAATGTCGTTATAAAGAGATATAATTTCTTTTTGGCTGGACATCCTTCCCATCTTTCGGAGAATCTTTTCACTTATATGCTGAATAGGTAGATCTAAATAATTACATATCCTGGGCTCATCTCTAATAATAGTTAATAGATCCTTCGTCACCCTTGCTGGATGAGTATATAAGAGCCTGATCCAGTAAATGCCCTTTATTACACACAAACGCTTCAACAATTCAACTATCATATTCTTTCCGTAATAGTCCAGGCCATAAGCGGTTGTGTCCTGGGCAATCAGGCAAATTTCCTTGGCTCCCAGCTTTTGGACAGCCTTAACCTCTTCAAGGATATCTTCCATTGGCCTGCTGCGCAGCCTGCCCCTCAGGGTAGGAATTAAACAATAGGAGCAACTGTTATTGCATCCATCGGCGATTTTTATATAGACACTGTGGGGAGAACCGCTTAAAAAGCGCCTTTTAATATGCCGGGTTTCTTTTACTTTTTTCTGAGGAGAGACCAACTTCTCCAGGAGAAAGGGAATATCGCGGTAACTGTCAATAGTAACAACCAAATCTACTCCGGGAACCAGCTTTTTAATTTGAGATTCATGAAAATACTGGGCTAGACATCCGACAACTACGATTTTTTGCAGTTGATTTTTGGGGTTTTTTTTAATCAGCGTAGTTTCCTTAATTGTCTCCAGCGCTTCAGAGCGCGCCTCTTTTAAAAAAGCGCATGTATTGATAATCGCAAAAGAGGCCTTTTCGATATTCTGCTGCAACCGGAAACCTGCGCCTTGAAGGCTACCTATAATTTTCTCCGAATCCACCAAATTTTTTGCACAGCCTAGGGAAATAAAAGCAAAAGTTTTTTTAAGCATTTATTATCAACAATTATCCTCCAAAAAACAACACTATAATATTATATATAGCATAATCCTAGCATAACCGATATTCAGCATCCGGTATTCGGCACCCGGCTATTAAATACCGCAGGGCCAGCTCCGGTTTCAATTAGTTCGCTTTCCTGACAATAATATTAATAGGATTGCCTATACCCTTCAGGTCTTCAAGCTCAATGCCGTTTATCCCGATTTTTACTACAGATGGACATCCCAGTCGAATGCGGGTTTCCAGTGCATCGCTTAGCTGTTTGGTATCACCGTTGACGTAAGTAGCCTCTTCAATAAGAGTACCGTCCTGTTCTATCCTAACCCAGCATCTCCCGGAAAAAGCCAAGTGCACCTGTTTTTCCTCCGCTTTGCTTAACGTATATACTATTTCATTTGAGCTAGAGCTAACGATGGCGATCTCCGGCTCCTCCGGTTCAGGGAAGAGCTCTTCCTCCGGTAAATCAAAGTTGTTATCATCCCCGCCGTTTTCTTCCGGAGCCGGTTCGCCGGCGTACGGAATCCCGGCATTTTCGCCTGGAGGCTGCTGAGAAAGGTACCAGAGGCTCCCTACAACAACAATTGCCAGCAAGGTTATCCAGATTAACGCGGCTGGTGGAAAGATTTTTTTCTTGTTCCTGGCAACCACCGGCCTATTATCCTCTATCCTTTTTGTATGCGTCCTTTGCCCTCTTTTTTCGTTTTCATATTTTTTTTCCTTCTTCAGCAAAAGTTCATAACCGGAAATTATTTCCCTGGGGTTGAGGCCCACTGCATCGGCATAGTGTCTCAGTGCGCCTTTAAGATATACTTCTCCGGAAAAACAAGAAAAGTCTCCTTCTTCAAGAGAACGCAAATACCTTTTGGGGATTTTTGTTGAGTTACTAATATCATCCAAACTTATTCCTTTTTCCTCACGGGCACTTTTTAAAAATTCACCAATCTCTTTCAAAAATTTCCCCCCTTTCTGTATCCAAGATGCTTACTCCCCATTGTTAACCGGTTTAAATTTTTTTTCCTTTAAAAGAAGAGCAGCCTGCTCCATATTCATTAATACTTTTCGGGGTTTACTGCCCTCATATTTACCGACTACCCCTAAACGTTCCAGATCATCAATAAGCCTGGCCGCCCTTGTATAGCCGACCCTGAACCTCCTTTGAATGAGAGATATGGAGGCGTGCCCGGTCTGTATGATTAGTTCTACTGCTTCGGGCAATATAGGATCAAATATTTCTTCCTCCTCGGCTTTCTCCTCAGGCACTTCTTCTGTAAAAAAAGACTGCTGATAAAGGGGGCTTTCCTGTTGTCTGATAAACTCCACAAGTTTATATATATCCCTTTCACTTAAAAATGCTCCCTGAACACGTAAAGGTTTATGAGCGCCAATAGGATAATAGAGCATATCGCCCCTGCCCAAAAGCTTTTCTGCCCCTCCCATATCCAATATTGTTCTGGAATCGATCTGTGAAGACACTGCAAAAGCAATTCGCGATGTAATGTTCGCTTTAATCAATCCGGTGATAATATCGACTGATGGCCGTTGGGTTGCAATTACAAGGTGTATCCCTGCAGCTCTGGACATCTGGGATAACCTGACAATTGAATCCTCAACTTCAGCGGGAGCAACCATCATCAAATCCGCCAGTTCATCTATTACAACAACAATATACGGTAGGAGATCCTCATCTCCGGCAGAATTATGATCATTTCCAATACTGCTCTTAATTAGTTCATTATAACGGCTTATGTCACGAACACCCTGCCGGGCAAAAAGGTCATATCTCCTCTCCATCTCCTTTACCATACTCCGCAAAGCCATAGAAGCTTTTTTCGGTTCGGTGATTACCGGCGAGATCAAATGGGGAATTCCGTTATATATACTTAGTTCAACCATCTTGGGATCGACTAGCAACATTTTTACTTCCCAGGGAGTAGCTTTAAAAAGAATACTGCAAATAAGGCCATTAATGCATACACTTTTTCCCGACCCGGTCGAACCGGCAATTAATAGATGGGGCATTTTCAAAAGGTCAGCAAAAACAGCAGAACCGGCGATATCTTTTCCCAGGCCAATAGTCAGAGGGGAAGCGGAGTTTTGGAAAAAAGGATCTTCCAATACTTCTCTTAAATATACTAGGGAAACTATTTTATTGGGAACCTCAATTCCTATAGCTGCTTTTCCGGGTATTGGTGCTTCAATCCGTACATCAGGAGCTGCAAGATTTAGAGCGAGGTCATCGCTTAGGCTTAAAATCTTACTGACCTTTACCCCGGTTTCAGGTTGTATCTCAAAACGTGTAACCGCCGGGCCAGCCTGGATCTCTTTAATTTTTACATTTACACCAAAGCTTTCAAAGGTATTCTCTAAAGATCGCGCCCTTTCCTGAATAACTTTCTGCTGTTGGTTATCGCGCAGTTTATTTACTTTAACCAAAAGGCTCAAGGGTGGGATCTGGTAGTCTAGCAGTGCCTTATTACCTTCGGTGAGATTATCTGGGGAAACGGTTTCTTGGATACTTTGCGGATCATTTTCAAATAATTCATCTGCGTTCGAGATTATTGTTTGCTGTACGGCAATATTACTGTAGTCATTATATGTTTTTTCCGAATATCCTTCTATTTTTTCTTCTTTCTCTTCAATTGAAGGGATCATTTCATAGTCTTCGTATTTCTTAACCGGATACTTTTCTTCCGAAAGGTTAGAGCTTTTTTCCCTCTGGGGGAAAACACCGATAATACTTTTACCTGAACGGGCACAAAAAGACAGGATGATTTTGCTGCACCTGAAGATGCCGGTAATAATTTCAATTAAAGAACTGTTTGTAATTAGCAGCAAGGCAAGGACACCAAAAGCGCTAATTACTATATAACTGCCTATATCCTTAAATAAGAATAATAGGATAACGGTTAAGAGAGCTCCCAGCAGACCCCCGCCCTGCCGCTGCAAACCGAGATGAATAATCGAGATATAAAAATCACCTTTGGAAAGAACATCCAGCTCATCTAATGATAATGTTAAATGCAAAGATATCGTCAGGAGTAAAAAAAGAATAGCCAGTCCCAGAAAACGGTATTGAATATTTTCAATTTCCAACGGCCAGAGGCGGGTGAGCGCAAAAATAGCCAGTAAAAATGGCAATGCCAGAGCCGCATCCCCCAGTAGAGTCCTAAAGATATTATTCAGTATAATGCCAAAATACCCGGTTTGTGAAGTAAATTTTATCCCGGCAAACATGAAGGCCGCTAAGGCCGCCAATAAAACAGCAATAATCTGTCTATTGATAACTTCGTTCTTGAAAACCATCGCTTTTTTTAGATTTTTATTATTTTCCTTTTTTTTTGATGCCATAAATTACATATACCCCTCGTATTAAAACTTCAACATTTATTTAACAATCCCTCTTAGAAATAAACAGCCTATATTTTCTTTTGTGCCTTAGAGAGTGAAAATAATAGTTAATAAACCTACCAACCAGCAATAACAGGCGATATAATAGAATTTTCCCCTCACTAGCAGCTTAATAAAGACATGAATAGCAAAAATCCCCGATAAAAAAGCTATAAAAGCAGCTAAGAAGTGATAAGGTAAAAAGACGTTCTCCAAACCGCCATTTTGGAAAAGGCTAAGAATCTCCAGAAATGAAGCCCCCGCAATAGCAGGCAGGGCCAGCAAAAAAGAATACCTGATCGCAGACTCTCTCCTCAATCCTCTCCACAGGGCCCCCATTATAGTAGATCCGGACCTGCTTATACCGGGGATAATTGCAATTCCCTGAAACACGCCGATTAGCACCGCATCCCAGGCGTTCATTTCTTTAATCTCTTTTCCCTTAATCGTAATTTTTTGGATTGCAATTACGATCAATCCGGTTACTAGCAGCATCAATCCTGCAAAAAAAGGCCTGTCAAATATTTCAAGAAAGAACGAACTAAAGAAAAGCCCCATAAGACCTGTTGGAATTGTACCGATAATTAATAGGAGAAAAAGCTTTTTTTGTTCAGCGTCATATAAAAATCGCGTTATCAGATAATAGAGGTCCTTGCGGAATACCCAGATAACGGACAGCAAAGTACCAAAATGAACCAATACTTCAAAAGTAACCCCCGGCAATGTTAACCCCATAAAATACTGTGCTATAACCAGGTGTCCCGAACTGCTCACGGGTAAAAATTCTGTTAGCCCTTGCAACAAACCTAGTAAAACTGCCTTCAAAGCCCCCATTAGCTATAGACCTCCAAAAATTCAATAGTTCTTATCACGTTTTGTTCCTGTTATTATATATTCCAATAAAGATGCATATTTGTCAACAAGAGGGATAAATACAATTACGCCAACCAGATTGTAAATAGCGTGGGCATTGGCAACCTGGCGGGCAAAATCTTCTGCCGTGATACTGATGAGCCATAAAAAGTACTGCCAAAAGGGTAGCAGAATCAATAAGGATGCTATATTAAAAAAAAGATGCCCCCAGGCTACTTGTCTCGCCGGTAAAATAGTGCCATAAGAAGCAATCATCGCTGTAATGCACGTTCCCAGGTCTGCACCGAGGATTATGGCCAGAGCCTCGGGCAGGGATAATAAATTTTCCCTGCATAACAACACAACCATGCCTATAGTAACGCTGCTGCTCTGCAGAATTGCAGCTACAAGAGCCCCGGTGAAAATACCTTTCCATAGAGCTCCTCTACTAAACCTGTATAATTCCTGATAAAACAATATGTCCGCTAGCGGTTCCAGGGCCACGATCATCAGTTCAATCCCTCCTAGAACCACCGCTATCCCCAGTAATACTTTACCTCCATAATTTTTTTTCAATACCCCTTCAACTAGATAAGCAATTATTCCGGCAGCAATAAGGGGCAGGAGCAACTTCCCGGTTTCCAGCGAAAAAACCTGGGAAGTGACAGCCGTTCCCAGGTTGGCGCCGAGTACTATCGCCAGCCCTTGCTTTAAACTTAAAACACCCCCGTTAATAAAACCTACTACCATTACCGTAATCAGGCTGCTGCTTTGTAAAAATGCAGTAGAAACCGCTCCCAATAAAAAGCCCTTCAGCGGTGTAGAGGTATAGCTTTTTAAAAGAGTGTGTAGTATGCCACCTGTAACCTGGCGCAAACTTATGCTTATAACTCTAATACCTCTCAGGAGCAGAAGAAGCGCAAAAAGAAATTTTACAACAGCAACAATAACTATCAATATTACCCCCCTCTTTGATTTTTATTTAAATAGGAAACAAATAGAACTGGTTATCAAAACAAAGAGGCCAATATTGATAATTATAAGTAGTTTGGAGAAAATAAAGTGCAGAAAGGAGCGGTTATCTATGTTCGATCCTGAATACCATTCACAAACGGAAGAGCCGAAAAAAGAAAATCCGGAACAGCCTGCAGGAAGGGGGGAGGAACCATCAAACAAAACAATTACACAGTTAGGGCAGTTGACTTTGCCAAAACCGGACAATGATATTTTTACTTTAACTATAATTGGACAGATAGAAGGGCATGTGGTGCTTCCACCCCAAAACAAAACAACAAAATATGAGCATGTAATACCTCAGCTGGTTGCGGTGGAGCAAAACCCCAAAATTAAAGGCGCCTTAATTATCCTAAATACGGTAGGCGGCGATGTAGAAGCAGGGCTGGCCATAGCAGAAATGATCAACACCCTTTCTAAACCTACCGTATCATTGGTTTTGGGTGGAGGCCATTCCATCGGAGTGGTTATTTCCTGCGGCTGTCAATATTCGCTAATAGCTGAAACCGCCACCATGACCATTCATCCAATCAGGTTGACCGGCCTGATAGTGGGAGTCAGCCAGGTGTTTGAGTACCTGGACAAAATGCAAGAAAGAATCATCGATTTTGTATCCAGCCATTCTAAAGTATCAAAAGAAAAATTTAAAGAGCTAATGTTTAATACCGGCCAACTGGGAAGAGATATAGGTACTGTTCTGGTAGGCCATGAAGCTGTAGATGTTGGATTAATTGACGAGGTGGGAGGACTCTCAAGGGCGGTAATTAAACTCAGGGAAATGATAGATGAACAAGAAAAGGAGAAAAAGATCCAAAATGATACTCTACACCCCGTTACCACCGGAAATCATCATGAAGGGCAGTGAAGAACACAAACCCGCCTATTTTCAAATACCTTACAGCGGAGGATTTATCGAGGTTGAAATCATTTCGCCTAACAGGGCTAAAATAGTCCGTATAAACAGCCGTGATTTAAATGATTATCTCCACCCCAATTTACAGCCCGGCAGAGAAATAAAACTTAAATGGGATATTGGGGATTAAGTATTTCAGCATATTATATCCCTTTCTTATACTTTTGAAGATCTTCAGGTGTATCAATATCGATAAGTATTCCCGGAAAAGGGGTATCCACACTGCTTTTTTCTTTTTCCGGAATAGAGGAAAAAACCTGCCGGCCTCCCTTATCCCCCTCCAGAAGCATAAGCTGCGGCCAGGCGCGGCGGTCAAAAAGCACAGGGTTACCCCGTCTGCCCTTAAATAAAGGAAAAGTAAGCATACTAAGATCAGCAGCATATTTTTTGATCAACAAATCGTATACCTCAGGAGGTATAAAGGGCTGATCGGCCAGCGTAAAGATAATCCCCTGTGTTCCCGGATAAGAAGCGGCAATGCCGGTTTTTAAAGATGAGGCAATCCCTTTCAGGTAGTTTTTGTTTGTTACTATTTTTACCCTTGGATCATTTAATAGTTCCTGAGTCTGCGGTAAAAAAATAGTTCCGGGCCTGGTTACCAGGATTACCTCATTTACCCGGGATTTAAGGACGTTTTTTAAAGAAAGATCGAGGACTGTCTGATCTTTTATTTTAAGAAATAGCTTATTATCCCCCATTCGGGTGGAAGAGCCTGCAGCAAGAACAACGCAGGTAATGAAAGGCATGGAGGAATGACTGGATAGGTCAAAAATATATTGAAGTGCAATTTTTTCCTTTAAAGATGTAAACAAAAAAAGCTCGATTCCGGGTTCGCCCCGAAAAGCTTTGGCTATAATCTTGAGCGTCTTTTTTTCCCGGAGAAGATCAACTTTGTTCATGAGGGGAATAATCCGTGCCCGGGGAGACATATTGCGACCCAGGTTGACCATGAATTTTAAACAGCGAAGGAGATGTTCTGCAGTTAAAGGTACCCCGGGGAGCGACCCCGTTATCTTTAGAAGAAGTTCCGGCCTGTGTACAAATCTTGAATTCGGAATTAACCCAAGGGCATCTATTCCTAAAAGGGGAATGATGAGCGTTGAAGATGAAGGTATTACGGGTTCATGGGGAGCATAACCTTTTACTGGCTTTCCTGCGGAACCGTCAGCCTCTACAAGAATATAGGAGATAACACCACTTGCCAGAAGTTTTCCAGTCCATGACGGATCGATTCCTGTTAATTTGTTGTTCGGCATAAGGGAACTGCCGAGGGCAACTACATCGTGATTTTGAAGATTCCGCCGCAGGCTTAACAAAGCCCCCTCAAATTCTGAATTAATAACACAGGGTATGTTGTCAGGTTTAAAAATCTTGGTTGTTGTCGTAAAAATTACTTTCTTTTTTAACCCGGCCAATTCTCGGGCCAAGCGACAAAGTAGAGAGGT
Organism: Bacillota bacterium; assembly: GCA_012837615.1. Lineage (GTDB taxonomy): Bacteria > Bacillota > Dethiobacteria > DTU022 > UBA8154 > DUQX01. The sequence continues at coordinate 47,143 of DUQX01000004.1, forward strand.
TTTGCCTCCACCACCGTAAACTGCAATAATTTCTTTTTCACCGAGCTGCATGCTACCCGTCAGGCTTAACGGATCCATCATTTACTCCTTACCTGTTAAAATGCTTTTTAAATAGTATTTCCAACTTTTCCAGGGCCTCCCGGCGGAATTGAGCATATTTCCCCGCAAACTCTTCACCTTCTTCAGTAAGCACGGAACCCCCTCCTGCATGCCCCCCTGCTCTCTTATGGAGCAATGAAAAACCCAGTTTGCTTTCTAAATCATCTATTAGTTTCCAGGCCTGACTGTACGACATATTCATTTCTGCTGCGGCCATACGCAGAGAACCGGTTTGCTTTACTCTCTGTAAAATTTCACAAGGACCGTCACCAAACACTTTTTTGCCATCGCTTTCTATCCAAATTTTACAGTTAAGAGATAAAGCCATTACAAAGCCTCCTGTCTGCTATCAAGATAAGGCGCGCCTTATCCCTAGCAAAAGCTTAAAATAACAAGAAATCATTTTGAACGCTTCTTCAACTATGAAACAAAATACCCCTGAAGCAGTTGGAATCATAAAACCAGTTAATCATACTTCCATAATTATTGGCAAGATCATCGGTTTCCTGCCGGTCTTTTCCCAAAGCAACTTACCCACCGAATCTTTGATAGTATTCTTTATAGTAGGCCAGTCACTAATTTTCTTTTGTAATAAAGTGTCCAGGACAAAGGATACATTTTCTTTTGCCTCTTCCAGCAATTCCTCCGATTCTTTTACATAGACGAACCCCCTGGAAACGATATCCGGGCCGGATACTATTCTTTTTCCCTTCGTATCGATAATCATGACGATAATAAAAATACCATCCCTGGACAATACCTTCCTATCCCTTAACACAATGTTTCCTACATCACCAACACCGAGACCATCAACAAAAACCCCTCCCGCCTGGACCGTTGCTGCAATTCTCCCCGAAGTAGGCGTGAATTCCAATACAGTCCCGTTTTCCACGATAAAAATATTCTCTTTATCCATGCCAAGTTTTTGCGCCAACTCCGCATGATGAATTAAATGACGGAACTCGCCATGAACAGGTATTAAATAACGGGGGCGAAGCAAACTTAACATTAATTTCAACTCTTCCTGGCTGGCATGACCTGAAACATGAATACCTGAAACAGCATCGTATACGACTTCGGCACCTCTCCGGAAAAGATTATCTATTGTCCTGGAAACCAGCTTTTCATTGCCGGGTATAGGGGTAGCAGCAATTACCACCGTATCCTGGGGAATAATTTCCAGTTTTCTGTGGTTAGCGGTGGCCAGCCTCGCAAGTGCAGACATCGGTTCTCCCTGTGTACCTGTAGTCAGTATCGCAACCTGTCTTTTGGGAACTTTATTCACTTCATCAATGTCCAGGAGAAGCCCCTTCGGAATGTTTAGATAGCCGAGCTTTTGTGAGATCTCCACCACATTAACCATACTCCAGCCGTCTACAACAAGTTTTCTTCCGGAAAAAACGGCAGCATTAACAATCTGCTGTATACGGTGGACATTGGAGGCAAAAGTAACAGTAATAATTCTCCCTTCGGCAGAACAAAAAATATCTATTAATTTTTCTCCCAGTTCCTTTTCTGAGCGGGTATAACCGGGGCGCTCGGCATTGGTGCTGTCAGATAAAGCAACCAACACACCTTCTTTACCTATCCGGGCCAGGCTGTCAAAGTCGGTATTTTTACCCTGAACCGGAGTATGGTCAAACTTGAAATCACTGGTATAGACAACATTTCCCACAGGGGTATTCAAGACAATACCTACAGAGTCCGGGATACTGTGATTTGTCGTAAAAAAGCTTATTTTTATCCGGCCTATTTCAATTACATCGTCGGACTTTATTTCGATTAATGTTGTCTCCTGAAGCAGGCCGAACTCTTCCAGTTTTATTTTCAAGAGACCTAGCGTGAGCTTAGTTCCGTAAACCGGAACGTTTATTTTCGGTAAAATATATGGCAATCCCCCAATATGATCTTCGTGACCGTGGGAGAGAAAAATAGCCTTTATTTTATCCTTGTGTTCTAATAGATAAGTAATATCCGGTATTACTATATCTACCCCCAACATCTCTTCCTCTGGGAACATTAAACCGGCATCCAGAATAATAATATCCTGGTCGTAGTTAATGGCAAACATATTCTTTCCTATTTCACCTATACCACCAAGTGGTATAATAAATAGTTTGTCTGCCATTTTTTTCATTTTTCCTTTGTTCCGCAAAAAAAAATAGCACCTCTCTTCCAAACATTATTTGCCGTTCCTTTTCATTATTAATATTATACTTTAATTTACTACTAAGGGCAAATTAAAAAAGCCCCTTTAAAAGGAGCACTGCAGAAAACGATTCAAGAACTATCTTAAGCAATATGTATTCTTCCGGGGAATGTTTTTACATAGCTGGTAGATAGAAGCTTAAACTTTGGCGTTTATTCATACAATACCGTAGCTCCTCAGCAAATCTTGCAGCTCCGCTGCCATTTTCTGCGGCATAGCACTTAAAGGCAACCTGGTTCCCCCTGCAGCAACACCTGCCATGTTGAGTGCAGTTTTGACCGGAATGGGATTGGTTATAGCAAACATAGCTTTAAATAAAGGCATTAAATATTGGTGTTTTTTTAATGCCTCTTCGGTCTTCCCTTCAAAATAAGAATTTATCATTCCTTTAATTTCCGGGCCAACAAGATGGGAAGCAACGCTGACTACCCCTTTTCCACCTACACTTAAAACGGGGAGGGTCAGTGAATCATCACCGCTATAAACATCAAAACCCTCAGGAGCCTCCTTACAAATATATGTAATTTGTTCTAGATCCCCACTTGCTTCCTTGATCGCAACTATGTTGTCAATTTCCGCTAATTTTAAAGTTGTTGCCGCAGAAAGATTAACGGCAGTTCTGCCCGGAACATTATATAACATTATCGGTAGTGAAACTGCAGCGGCAATATTTTTAAAATGCTGGTAGAGACCTTCTTGGGGAGGCTTATTATAATAGGGAACAACCAGCATTAAACCATCTACACCAATTTTTTCAGCTTTTTTACTCATTTCGATAGCTGATAGGGTTGAATTGCTGCCGGTACCGGCAATAACTTTAAGTTTTCCTTTAACCTCTTTTATTACTGTTTCATAAATACGAAGTTTTTCTTCTTCAGAAAGAGCTGGAGATTCCCCTGTAGTTCCTGTAATAACCAGACCATCGGAACCTCTGTCTGCAAGGTATTTTGCCAGTTTTGCAACTTGCTCATAATCTACCTTCTGCTGCCGGTCAAAAGGAGTAATCATCGCTGTAAGTAAAGATCCAAAATTATTCCGCAAGGGCAAATACCTCCCTCCGTTTTCCCTTAGCCATTATATCAAAATGGAAGATGATGATCAATTATTTGTCGTTAAATCGTTAAATAAGCACATCCTGGCTTTTCTTCTTTCTATGAATAGGAGGAGTTGCAAACCAAAATGGGCTGAATTTGTTCCTTTTTTAATGCCTTTTCTATGGTAAGCCGAAGCAGTTTCGTTTGAGAAACAAGCGAATTGGGTTTTTGGACAGGATCATCCTGCCCAAAGGGTACTAGAAATATATTTTTTGTGGACAGCAAAATCCCGATATTTTTAGCATTTAAACCAAGCCCGTCATTGGTTGCTATGCATAAAACAACGGGGCGCTGGTTTCTTAATTGCGCTTTTGCAGCCATCAAAACAGCGGTATCGCTTATTCCGTTGGCCAGTTTAGCCAGTGTATTCCCTGTACAGGGCATAATGGTAATTACATCAAAAAGTTTTTGAGGACCAATCGGTTCTGCATCTGCTATCTCTTCAATAATACTCTTCCCGGTAATCGCCTCTACCCTTTCCCTGAGCATTTTTGCTTCACCATAGCGAGTACTGGTATCCCGAACCGCAGGGGATATGATGGGGAAAATTTCAGCTCCGGCCAATTTCAGGTTTTCCAGCTCCACAAACATTCTATCCATTGTACAATGAGAACCGGTTATCGCAAAACCTATATTAATCCCTTGAAGGCTCAAATTTTTCACCCCTTTTCATTGAGGAGACAATTATATCCGGATAAACCTTACATAAAATATCAGCTGCAGTTTTTGGCGCAACCTTACCTGGCAAACCCGGCAGCGGAATCGCCTTAATATTCAATCTTTCTGCTGCTGCAAAATCAACCCCCCCTGGTGAAGTAGCGATATCAAGAATAAGGGTACTTTTTTTGATGCGATACAGAACTTCAGCATCTATAACGAGGGCAGGAATAGTATTGAAGATAATATCGAACTTTGCAACCTCTTCTGCAATTAAATTTAGCGGTATAGGCTTCATTTTATAAGCCTCAATCCAGGAAAGAACTTTTTTTCTTCGGACAGCTACAGCCACCTCTGCTCCCAGGGCTTTTAATGTATGAGCTAAAATCGATCCGCAGCGTCCAAAACCAAAAACCAAAACCTTACTGTTGTGGATTGTTTTGTCCGTATTTTCCATAGCAACCTGGATAGCCCCTTCAGCAGTTGGTATAGCGCCGGGGACCGATATCTCATCCATTTCCCTTGTTTCACAAACCAGCACGTTGTTTTGAATCAATATCTCTTTTAATGCCGGCCAGATATGTCCTGCAATAAACAATGTTTTTGGATTTATTGCCTTTAATATTTTAGGATCATTGATAAATACTTTATCTTTTGCATAAGGGGTATATACTTCTCCGTTAGAATCGATTCCCATAAGAGGTGTTATAATAACCTGTGATAGTTTGATTGACTCAATTAAATTGTCGCTAACATATATATTTTCTAAATCCGGATACCTTTCAAATCCATATAAATGTACATTTGCTCCAGTTTTTTTCAGATGCAAGTAAAGCTCAATCTCTCTTCTATCCCCACCAATTATCAGAATATTCAGCCCGAGGAGGATAATATCCATTTTATCACACCTCTCTTCCGCCTAAAAATCTCCTCATTTTCTATTATGATATGTAAGTATAGATAATTATGTGAACGGGGCAAAACCAAATAAAAAACGCGCTAATATAACGCGTTTTTTGTAAAAAAGATACACCTGTTTTTTTAAAAAAGGCAAAACCTGGGATAATCCTTGCATTATAAATAAACTGTCGGCCGATATTATGTTAATGGATCTCTACATCTTCAGCCCCATTGTCTTCTAAAATAGAAGCAATTTCCGGCACTTCATCGTTACTTGCTTTAATAGTAACCAGAATATCGCCTTCTTTTACTCTCTCTTCAAAATACCGGCCTCTTTCTTCAGGGATACCAAAATCAACAAGGCCGCCAGCAAGGCCGCCCCCTACTACGCCGGTAAGAAAAGCCGCCAGCGGACCGGCCGCAATAATGGGACCAACGCCCGGTATAAGCAGAGCTCCTGCACCGGCGAGCAATCCCGCTATACCTCCCAGGGCACCTCCGGTAAATACCCCCTCACCTAAATTTTGATTTTCCATTGTTAAACGCTGGTCGGGTTCAGATTGCCCGCTGTTTCCCTGTCTCTTGTTATCCTTGGCAACCAGGGAGATTTCTCTTTCATCAAAGCCATTTCTTTTCAGTTCGCTAATAGCTTCCCTGGCGCGATCTTCGCTGCGAAAAACGCCTATTACGGCTTTTGCCATATAATTACCTCCTCAAATTGATTGTCTTCCGTAGGTATATTATTTCCTAGGCGTTTTCTTCTATACATACATTACAAGGTTTTTAGGAAACACGATATGAAATGCTAGAATTTTCCGCTGTGACCAAAGCCTCTACTGCCCCTATCGGTAGCGGGCAATTTTTCCACCGCAATTATTTTTACCCTTGCCAATTCATTAACAACCAGCTGGGCTATACGTTCCCCTCTTTGAATACGATAATTTTCCCTGCCCAGGTTAATCATTATTACCTGTATTTCACCCCTGTAATCAGCGTCAATTGTACCCGGCGCATTTAAAACAGTTAGGCCATAATTTAACGCCAATCCGCTCCTGGGCCTTATTTGTCCCTCATAACCCGCCGGCAACGCAACAGCTATTCCAGTTGGAATTAATTTGAATTCACCCGGAGCAATCAAGATATCCCTATCCACAGCTGCGAGAAGATCCAATCCCGAAGCTCCTTCGCTGGCATAGGCGGGGAGGGGTAAATCTTTTGCATGTTCCATTTTTTTAAATAGCACATTTATTTGTTTTAACAATTCATAACACACTCCGTAGGTACAGCATAATAGGGACTGTTTTTAAGGGCTGGGTTCTTTTGAGGCATCCTTGCAGGCATAGAATCGCAATTAAAAACACCATTTTATACTCTATTCCAATTGCTGCTATTTGTCAACACTGTTGTTGCTGTCTGGCAATGCCCGTACTATTTTATTCCCAGATTTCCACTACTAAGCGATAGCCCCAGCACGATGTTTTCACCATAATGAAATTGTCCCTGTTGTTACGAAATTTAAAGTCGAGATGATACGATACCGTGGCGTCCATTCCTCTTGGAACATAATCAACCGGCATGCTATGCGGATGGCGTTCAACTATTTCCAGATCCGCATTTTTTACAGCATTATATAATGTAGTTGCAACCTGACAGATACCCCCCCCGTAGCCGGGGACAATAGAATCTCCAACGATAATCGGAGCCAGGCCGTAATCCCTCTTATCTAGCTTACGCGGTGTTGTCTTCCTGTTGAATGAAAAAACTTCTCCGGGTGCTACCGGAGTGTTATTAATGAGATATGCAGCCAGCCTGATATTTTCCCCCCTGTTGCCGCCCCCGAAACCCGTCATGAAAGAACCTATTTTTTTATTGATACCCCGGTATAGATCCACTGTAATTTCCGGATCGAGAACAACATAGACGGGATCATGACAGGTATAAGGCTCCGCTTCCATTATTAACTGAACAGTTGCCCGGACATCTATTTTTTTACCGCAAACCTCTGGAAGCGTTGTGCCGGTAGAAAAATCCAAATAAGCATTACGGGGCTTTGTGAAGTTATCCTGGTTCAGAGAAAGAACATAGGCATATACTTCGTGCTCTAACATTTTTTCCAGAAGAGTACCCTCAAGGTATACTCCCCTAGAAACGCCATACTTTAAGCGATTATAGTTATCCCTGATATTAAAGGCTAAACAGCCGGTCATGATTAATATAACTATTAAAGAAAATGTTGTCCCCTTGATGCTGAATAAAATTAACTTCTTCATTTGATTTCTATCCGGTCATAATCCGGATCAAGTAATTTCTCCATGGTCACAATTTGAAAACCTTGATCCTTAATTACGGGAATAATTTCCCTTAACAATACTACAGTATCATCAGTAGGATGCATGAGTACTATGGCCCCTCCATGAATATTATCCAGCACCCTGGATTTCATCGCCTCGACCCCCGGCTCCATCCAATCCACAGTATCAAGAGACCATAAAACAGTACGCATATTTAAGCGGGATACTGTTTCCAGAACAAGATCGTTATATTCTCCTTTATGAGGGGTATAATACATCGGCCTCCGGCCGGTAGCGGCAAAAACTATACTGTTCACCCTTTCCAGGCCGCTTTTAATCTCTTCAGGGGAAAAATCGGTATAAACTTCTGCATCTGTATGACCATGATTTTCTACGGTATGGCCGCCCTCAGCAATTTGTTTTAACAAATCTATATTATTTTCAGCCCAGCTACCTACAACGAAGAAGCTGGTGGAAACATCTTCATCGGCCAAGATATTTAGCATCGGACCAATAAACTCGGTTCCCCAGGCAACATTTATCATGAAAGAAACTTCCTTTTTTAGGGGATTCCCCTGTTGAATATAGGCCCAGGGATAATCTTTTATCGATATATCAGGCAATCGCGTTTCCAAAACCGGATATACCGCTTCATCCGGAAGGGCCTGCATGATTTTATCCACTGTTTTTGGAATGTTTACTTCATAACCCCACAACTCAGGAATGATAGAACTGTATTGTTCATCATAAACAGCATCAACGGGGCTGATAACCCATTCACCGTATTTTGCGGCAATCAGCTCTGTCACTTCATCCCTGGAATATCCCCCTACATTATGTTCAAGGAACGTCACACCCGGTTTTACCCCTTTAAAATACATTACCGCTGTATCTTTGAAAAATAACACACTTCCGATAACAAGTAACAAAACCAAAGCAACAATTTTTGTTTTTGAGGATATAAAAAGAATAAACAAGTCCTCACTTCCCCGTATAAAATATTACCTGAGCTCTGATATTTCTTCCGGAGTACCTATTGAATATCCCTTCCACTTAATGAATTCGATAATATCCGGCAATATTTCAGCTGTTCCAGGATGCACAGTATGGAAAAGCAGAATAGCCCCGTTATGTAAACGTTCTTCGAGGCGGCTGATGATTAATTCCTTTTCGATATTCGAAAGCATCAATACATTTATACTCCATAGTAAGGTGACACAATCCTGTTCCGCAGCAATTCGGACTGTTCCGGCGTTATATTCACCGAAAGGAGGACGAAAAAATAAGGGATAAAATCCCAGTAGCTCCCGGCATAAACCGTTAAACTTCTTTATCTCAGCAACTATTTCTTCCTCCGGCATTGTCAAAAGCCTTGCCCCGGAATAAGTACTATTACCGAGCTCATGCCCGTTTTCAATAATTTTTTTTGCTTCAAGGGGGTTTCTTTCTAACCATTCCCCGGTAATAAAAAATATCGCCCGAATATCATGCTCATCCAAAATATCCAAAATATAACAAAGATGTTCTTTTTCCCAGAGAACATTAAAAGTAAAAAAAACAGACGCTTCCGATCCCTCAACCTGATATATAGCCTCAGGCCGGTTTGGTTCCTTCAAAGTTACTATGGCATTAACGGCAACGACGGCAAATAAAAGGCAAAGAGGTAAAAAAAAAGAGGTTTTTTCATTTGCTATTCTAACCTCATTTATTAATTTATATTTAATTTGTATTTATATATTAAGCCAAATATTCCTGAACAGGAAAGGAAAAACGTACAAAAAAAAACATAAACCCTAAGCGGGTCTATGTTAGTCCTTTTTAAAGCGCCTATTAGATCGGGCTCTCTTTCTGTTTCCATGAACCCCTTCGTCTTTGTTGTTATGTTTACCGCGGACTGCCGGTTCAGCCGGATCTTGGGGCAAAGCTTCCTTCCTCGACAGGTTGATTCTACCCTTATCATCAATATCAAGCACTTTAACCATTATCTGATCTCCAACGTTAACGACACTTTCGGTTTTATCCACGCGAAATCTATCCAGATGGGATATATGGACCAATCCTTCCTTTCCGGGGAGGATTTCAACAAAAGCTCCGTATTTTTCCGTCCGGGTTACTTTGCCCAGGTAAATCCTTCCCGGTTCAACGTCTTCGGTCAGGTCCTCAATCATTTCCTGTGCTTTCTGCCCTACTTCCGCATCAGCAGCAACAATAAAAATTTTACCGTCAGGTTCGATATCAATTTCTGCCCCCGTTTCGGCAATAATTTTGTTAATTATCCTGCCTCCCGGGCCAATAACATCGCGTATCTTATCGGGTTCAATCTGAATTGTAATAATTCGTGGTGCAAAAACTGAAAGGTTGGGTCTGGGTTCTTTAATTGTTTCAAGCATTTTATCCATAATAAAAAGGTAGCCTTCTTTTGCACGGTGTAAGGCCTCCCTTAGTATCTCGCTTGAAAGACCCTGTATTTTAATATCCATTTGTAAAGCGGTTATACCTGATCGCGTTCCTGCTACCTTAAAGTCCATATCCCCTAAAAAATCTTCTATTCCCTGGATATCTGATAAAATAACATACTTTTCTCCTTCTTTAATTAAACCCATCGCTATTCCCGCTACCGGTGCTTTAATAGGGACACCGGCATCCATCAGAGAAAGGGTCCCGGCGCAGACACTGCCCATGGAAGTTGACCCGTTCGATTCCACAACCTCGGATACGAGACGAATGGTATAGGGGAAATCGTCCTCCCCGGGAATTAACGGCTCAAGCGCTTTTTCAGCCAGTGCACCGTGGCCAATTTCCCTTCTTCCCGGCCCACGCATGAAACCCACCTCACCCACACTGTAAGGCGGAAAATTATAATGGTGCATAAACCTTTTCGATTCCTCGATGCCGAGGCCATCAAGCCTTTGCATATCCCTTAAAGCGCCCAGGGTACAAATATTTAAAACCTGGGTTTGACCTCTGGTAAAAAGTGAGGAGCCATGGGTTCTTTTAAAAAGCTGAACTTCGGAAGAAATAGGGCGTATTTCATCTGCAACCCTGCCGTCGGGACGCCTGTTTTCGTTAATAATCATTGAGCGGAAAATGTTTTTCATCATTTTCTCAACCGCTATTTTTATATCCGGTTCATTCTCAGGATACTGCTCTAAAAAATGCTGAATTGTATCGCTCTTCACCTGGTCTAGGGCAGCTTCCCTCTCCAGCTTTTCTTCCACTTTAAAAGCTTCTTTAAATTTGTCTTCACAGTAACTTTCTACTTCTTCTGATATCCCGGGATCAGCTTCAAAGAGGACTGCTTCCATTTTTTCCCGGCCAATTCGTCTCACCATCTCGTTCTGAAGCTGAATAATCTTTTTAATCTCCTCATGCCCCGCTAAAAGGGCAGCAATTATCTGCTCCTCTGAAACCTCTTTTGCCTTGGCCTCAACCATCAAGATAGCCTCATTTGTACCTGCAACAACCAAGTTTAGTCTGCTTACTTCAGCTTGCTCAACAGTTGGATTTATTATTGGCTCCCCATCGATCAGCCCCACATTAACCGCTGCAATCGGACCGTCAAAGGGGATCTCCGAGATTGAAAGGGCGGCAGATGCACCGATAATGGCCAAGGGTTCAGGGGGACAATCCTGATCAACAGAAAACACTGTTACAACAACATGAACAGCATTTCGAAACCCTTTTGGAAATAAAGGCCTCAATGGTCTATCTGTCAACCTGGCTGCCAAAATTGCCTTTTCCGTTGGCCTTCCCTCGCGCTTAATAAATCCTCCCGGTATTCTACCAACTGCATAAAGCCGCTCTTCAAAATCAACAGTTAACGGAAAAAAGTCTACACCTTCGCGTGGTTCTTTAGATACGGTAGCGGTCACCAAAAGTGCCGTATCGCCATAACGTATCAAAACCGAACCGTTGGCCTGTTTTGCAATTTTACCTGTTTCTATAGTTAGAATCCTGCCTGCAAGATTCATCTCAAAATTCTCCAAAAAGCAAACACCTCTATTTTTTCGGGGAGACCCGCTTTGTCACAAAATTATTTTCTTAAACCAAGTTTTTCAATAAGCAGTCGGTACCTGTTTGGTTCATTCTTTTTCAGGTAATTTAATAAGCCTCTTCTTTTACCTACCATCTTGAGCAATCCTCTTCTGGAATGAAAATCTTTCTTGTGTATTTTAAGGTGTTCGGTTAACTGGTTTATCTTTTTCGATAAGATTGCAATTTGTACTTCAGGAGAACCTGTATCGGTTTCATGTACCTTAAATTGATTAATAATACTACCTTTAATTTCACTGGATAGAGCCACTTAATTCACCTCCTTTATCTCTATTAAGACATCACTTAGCATAATAAAACCTTATTCGAGACTAAGCAAAATTCTATCATATAGATAAACCTTTGTAAACATAAGGCACGTCTTTAAATATGCTGTTTCTCAAGTAAATGTCCATATTTCTGATCTATTAATTTTTGAGCTGTAATAAGATCATCCCTTATCTGCTTAATCAAAGATTGACCGTCTTTAAAAGCTATCTCATCTCTAATTCTGTGCAAAAAACGAATTGTTAATTCCTCACCATAAATGTCTTTGTCAAATTCCAGCAAAAAAGCTTCGACATGGGTTTCATCACCCTTGCAGAAGGTCGGTTTTCTTCCGACATTAGTAAGGGCAAACATTTCTTTATCCCTATACTTGACAAGGTTTAAATAAACACCATTTGCAGGTAACAGAAGATCCCCTGGAATCTGCAAGTTGGCCGTTGGAAATCCGAGCGTCGTCCCTCTGCCTTCACCATGAATCACCTTTCCCTTTCTCTCAAAGAAGGTGCCCAGGTACTCCGAAGCCTTTTGAACTTCTCCCCTTGCAACCAGTTCCCTAATAAGCGAGCTGCTGATTACTTTGCCCCCGATCATAACGGGAGGAATAATCTCCACCTGAAAACCAAATTTTTTACTTAACTCCGCCAAGGTATAGGTTGTCCCTTTCCCCCGGTACCCAAAAGTATAATCATAACCGACAACGATCTGAGCAACATTTAATGAATGAACCAGGTAATCCCGGATAAAACTAGAAGGAGAAAACAACGCCATCTCCTCTGTAAATTGTTCGATTATCAGATAATCTATCCCTATGCTATCTATTATTGCCGCCCTTTCTTCTAATGAGGAAAGCAATCGAAAAGATTTTTGCGGAAACAATACACGTATCGGATGAGGGTTCAAAAGAAACACAGCGCTCTTTAGCCCCAACCTTTTTGCATTATCTTTTGTCTTCTCAAGAATTTTTCTATGAGCAAGGTGTATGCCGTCAAAATTTCCGAGGGCGACAACCAGACCGCTGTTTTTCCCTTTGCTTTTTACTTTATAGTTATCTACATTATATATTACCTTCATGGTAACTCCCTTTGTTCTTAATGGTTTGAAATACTTTTTCGGGTTTTAAAAAAAAACCTGAGCCGTGATTGCATTTCCAGCGGGCTAATACCGCAAACTCCTTTTTGGGAGTATATACCGGCACAATTTTATCGTCAGCAGGTTCTGAAAAAACATTTATCGCTCTATTAGAAACCTCTTTAAATGATAAAAAGCTTCCCTGTGATAGAAATCTGATATCTTCATAACCAAGCATTAAATAATCCATCTTCTGAAAAAGAAAATCGAGCGGCAATAACAGGTGACCGTAAGATTCCCTGCCGGAGAACTCCTCTAGAATATGGGATTCTGAGAGGACAAAGGGACCTACTTCCTTTCTAAGGAGAAATGCCATATGCCCACCACAACCAAGCGCGTCCCCGATCTGTGAACAAAGAGTCCTGATATAGGTACCTTTAGAGCATTTTACCTCGAAATATATCCTTTGTGGGGGGAAATAATCTAATATTTTAATGTAATAAATATGTACCGCTTTCGGATTGCGTTCAACAGTTGTCCCCTGTCGCGCATACTCATATAGTTTTTTTCCCCTGTGTTTCACCGCTGCAAACATCGGGGGAATTTGCATAATTTCCCCTTCGAAGGAGCAAAATACCTCTTCAATATCCTTGAAGTTAAACCTGAAGGAAGATGCCCGCCTAATAATTTTACCAGAGGCATCGGCGGTATCTGTAGATAAGCCGAGAAACAACTCCGCCCTGTAGATTTTTGGAAAGTCAACCAGATAAGAAGATAGCCGGGTTGCTTTACCCAAAAGAACAGGCAAAACCCCGGCTGCTCCGGGGTCTAAAGTGCCGCCATGACCAACTTTGACCTTTATCCTCCCGCGTATATATTCCACGACATCGTGTGAAGTTAAACCGGGAGGCTTTAATATATTTAAAAAACCGTTCAAGTAAATTACCCCTTGCTAATTAGCCTTGATACGCTCTGTAATACAATTTTTACCACTTCCTCCGGCCGGCCCTTTATAGTACATCCAGCAGCGCGGGGGTGACCGCCTCCACCGAGAGCATGGGCAACAGAAGCGATATCAACCGTTTTTGAACGAAATCCCACTTTTGTTTCCTCGAAATCTGTATGATGAAAAAATATCCCAACCTCTACGCTTTCAATATTTTTAACGTAATTAACAAATCCGTCCAGCTCCGCCGAATTTGCCTGCCGTTTTCTCAGCAATGCATCATCAACTGCCATCCATGCTATTTTCCCTGTTTCATCAAACTGCAATGTTCCCAGCGCGTCACGCAATAAAAATATAGTAGACACCGGATATTCATCAAATATTTTCTGGCTGACATAAAAAGGGTTTACGCCTTTTTCCAGGAGCCTAGCGGCGATCTCCATCGTTTGAGGTGTTGTGTTTTCATATTTAAAAGATCCGGTATCGGAACTGATTGCAACATACAGACAAAGGCTGATCTCATAATTGAGCTCATAATCATTCTGCAGTATCCGATAAATAATTTCTCCTGTTGATGCCGCTGAAGAATCAATAAGGTTTAAATCACCGAATTTTTCGTTGGTCACATGGTGATCAATGTTTACGATTCTATCGAGCCTCAGTACTTTCTCCCCCATATATTCAAGTCGCCTTAAATCACTGCAATCCAGAATAAAGGCCATACCTTTTCCTTCTTTAGGAATGAAAGAGTCCTGGAAAGTTTCCACCCCTGGAAGAAAAGAATACCTGGACGGTATTACATCCGGGCAAAATACCTCCACATTTTTATGCTCGGTTTTTAAAGCATTCGCCAGAGCCAGTGAAGAACCGATAGCATCGCCATCCGGCCTTACGTGGGTAAAGATATAAATATTATCATAACAGCCGGCGAGCAAAGAACTTAAGTTAAACGGTTTAGAACCACTCATTTTTGTTCTTCGGCCCCCTGTTCCGGCCTTATTTGCTTGAGGACACTTTCTATACGGGCGCCGTAATCCAAAGAGCTGTCAAGGTAAAATTCTATCTCCGGCACATACCTCAACCGGATACGTTTGCCAATCTCCGACCGTATAAAACCAGATGCCTTATGGAGAACTTTTAAGACTTTTTCCTGTTCTTCCTTACCCGCAAAAACGCTCACGAATATTTTTGTATAACGCAAATCTCCGGAGACCTCAACATCGGTAATGCTTGTCATTTTCTCTAAACCCGGATCTTTAAGCTCAAAGCATATAATCTCACTTACTTCTTTCTTTATTTCTTCTGCAACTCTTTGGCGGCGCTGCTTTCCCATCATTAAAACCCCCAAGAAGCTTTTTTAACAAATCTTATTAAATTGCGTTTACCTTCGTTATTTCAAACGCTTCCAGAATATCCTTTTCCTTTAAATCATTAAAGTTTTCCAGAACAATACCGCATTCGAACCCCGTGTTAACTTCTTTAACATCGTCCTTAAAACGCTTTAAGGATTCAATTTTCCCTTCATGAATAATTGTACCATCTCTAATAACCCGCATATTGGCATTACGGGTGATTTTTCCATCCAGCACATATGAACCCGCCACAGTCCCTATTCTGGATACTTTGAAAATCTGCCTGATTTCCGCCTGACCCAAAACCTTTTCTTCATATTCAGGTTCGAGCAATCCGTGGATAGCTGCTTTAACATCTTCAATAACTTCATAAATTACCCGATAAAGCCTTATATCAACCTGCTCTTTTTCCGCCAATTTTCTTGCATTTGCCTCTGGGCGAATATTAAACCCAATAATGATCGCGTTAGAAGCGGAAGCGAGCATGACATCGGATTCGGTAATTGCCCCCACCCCGTTATGAATTATTTTGATTTTCACCTGTTCGCTTTCAATTTTCAGCAATGATTCTTGCAGGGCTTCAGCCGAACCCTGTACATCGGCTTTAATAATAATATTCAAATCGATTTCATTATCCTTAATCTGGCTAAAAAAATCCTCCAGCGACACTCTTTGTACTTTACGTAGGGTGGCCTCTCTTAATTTTTCCCCTCTTTTAGCAGCTATTTGCCTGGCAAACTTTTCATCATTGATCACAAAAAAAGTGTCTCCAGCCTGGGGAACCTCGGCTAATCCCAGAATTTCCACCGGAGTTGAGGGATAAGCTTTCTTAATTCTTTTTCCCTTATCATCAATCATCGCCCTTACTTTTCCATAAATATTGCCACAAATAATCGGATTGCCTACAGCTATTACACCATCTTGAACAAGCACCGTGGCCACAGGTCCCCTGCCCTTATCAAGCTTTGCTTCTATAACAGTTCCTTTAGCATTGCATGAATAATTAGCTTTCAGCTCAGCCATTTCAGCAACCAGCAAGATCATTTCCAGCAGTTCATCGAGCCCTTCCCTTTTCAGAGCGCTTACATTTACAATAATCGTATCCCCGCCCCATTCTTCCGGTATCAGGTTTACATCGGCTAGCTGCTTTTTCACCCTTTCGGGGTTGGCATTAGGCCTGTCAATTTTATTAATAGCAACAATAATTGGTACTCCTGCAGCTTTAGTATGGTTTATGGCCTCAATAGTCTGTGGCATTACACCATCATCAGCAGCTACAACGAGTACGGCAATATCTGTTATCTGCGCTCCCCTGGCACGCATGGCAGTAAAAGCTTCATGTCCGGGAGTATCGAGGAACACTACTTTCTTATGATTAATCTCAACCGTATAAGCCCCAATATGCTGCGTAATCCCCCCGGCTTCGGTAGCTTGAACGTTAGTTTCCTTAATTGCATCCAAAAGGGAGGTTTTTCCATGATCAACATGCCCTAAAACGGTAACAACCGGGGGCCTCGGCTTTATTACCCTGTTATCAAGCTCATCCTCTTCAATAATGTTTAACAGTTCTTCTTCATCAGGGTCTGCTTTTACTTTGATATTGATTTTGTACTCTTCAGCCAAGATTTCCAATTGATCCTCTGTTAACCGCTGATTGATATTGGATATTATCCCCAGTTCCAGTAGTTTTTGAAGAATATCCGATACCGGCACGTTAATTCTTCCTGCCAACTCCCCGACTGTAACTCTTCCTTCAAGGAGAAGGGTCTCAACCGCCATCTCCGGCTGTTTTTCCTGATTTAATTTTGCCGTTTTCCGGGCTTTTCTTCCCTCTTTTACAACTTTTTTATTAACTTGTTTTTTTGCGGGAGCTGTTTTTTTTGCAGGAGCAGTCTCAGGTGCCTTTTTAACATTATCACCCGCCTCCGCCTGGGCATCAATCGGTTTCTTTTCCCCTTTTGTTAACATATCCATTACCCTTTTGGCAACATCTTCTTCCATTGTACTCATATGATTTTTTACATCTACATTAAGCTCCCGGAGAACAGTAATTAACTTTTTACTGTTAATTCCCAAATTCCTGGCCAGTTCATATACTCTTACTTTAGCCACTAAATTACACCTCCATTAGTATTTACCTCCTTAAGACGAGGAATGTCTCCTCCGGGGCAAGGCAAAACCTGTAACCTGTCGTCCTACAAGCTTTCCCGCCCCCTTTCATTTTAATCGGGTCTTTCCAGTTGATCCTTTAATAAATCAACAATATCCTCAGGAATTTTCCGGCGCAAGCTTTTTTCAAGCCCTTTGGTGTTAATCGCCCTTAATAAACAATCAATATCGGGACAAATATAAGCACCCCTGCCGGCCCTTTTCCCGGTATTATCCAGTTCAATTTCCCCTTCGGGTGTTCTGACAATACGGATCAAATCCCTTTTATCTTTAATCTCACGGCAACCCAAGCACATCCTATGAGGAATTTTACGTTTACGTACCATAATAACTCATCCCTTCAAATTTGCCAGCCTAACCAGCCTATCATGTAAGAAAATTAAATAGGTCTAACATTCGACTCTGGTTCATTCGCCTTGTGCGTGCTCATTATTAATTGGGCGCTCACCGATATTATCGCTAGTACCGTCATCTATACTATCAGCGCCATCATCGATAGCGCTATCAGTACTATCATTAACAGGTTCATCATCAACAGGTTCATCCTCGTCTATTTGTCCTTCTTGATGTTCAAACTGTTCATTATACTTCGATTCGCTAATGATATCTATCTTCCAACCCGAAAGCTTCGCGGCCAGACGAACATTTTGACCTTCTCTTCCAATAGCTAGAGACAGCTGGTAATCCGGTACTACCACCGATGCGGATTTGTTCTCCGGCTTTATTTCCACTTTTAAAGTTTTAGCAGGACTTAATGACCTGGCAACAAATATTTCGGGATCATCACTCCACTCTATAATATCAATCTTCTCGCCTTTTAGCTCATTGACAATAGATTGTACCCGGGAACCTTTTGGACCTACACAAGCCCCTACAGGGTCAACATCCTTATTTCTGGAATATACTGCAACCTTAGAACGGTTTCCCGGCTCGCGGGAAATAGATTTAATTTCCACAACACCATTAAATATTTCAGGGACTTCCAGTTCAAACAGGCGTTTTAAAAAACCTGGATGAGTTCTCGATACAAGAATTTGTGGACCCTTGGTTGTTTTCTTCACTTCTAAAATATAAGCCTTGATCCGATCCCCCTGATTATATGATTCTCCAGGAATTTGTTCAGTCAAAGCCAAAATGGCCTCCGTTTTTCCCAGATTAATTATAGCATTTTTTTGTTCAAAGCGCTGAACTAAACCCGTTACAATATCTTCTTCCCGATCAACATATTCTTCATAAATGAGATCCCTTTCAGCCTCTCTAATTCGCTGAATAACAACTTGTTTTGCAGTTTGTGCTGCAATCCTCCCAAAATTTTTTGGGGTTACCTCAAACTCAACCGTATCACCCAGTTCATAGTGAGGATCTTTTTTCTTGGCCTCTTCCAAATGGATCTCCTGCTGCGGGTTCAAAACTTTATCAACAACTTGTAAGCATGAAAAGATCTCTATCTCTCCCGTTTCCCTGACAATATTTACCCTGACATTATGCGCAGAATTAAAATTTCGTTTATAAGCTGAAATCAAAGCTGCCTCTATCGCTTCAAATAACGTTTCCTTCTTAATACCTTTTTCTTTTTCAATTGCTTCAAGAGCCAGCATAAAATCTTGGTTCATCTAGAATACCCCCTATATTTTATTTTAAAAAGAGGTTAGCTTTAGCAATATCCTTTAAGGAAAGATTTATTGTTTCACCTTCGTCTGTATGAAGAACGATGCTATCATTTTGTAAGCCTTTTAGCACCCCGGTAAACTTTTTTTGACCATTTATTTTTGTATAGGTTTTGATTCTGACATGATGCCCTTTGAAACGATCAAAATCTTCCTTTTTCATGAGGGGCCTTTCAACACCCGGTGAAGATACCTCCAGCGTATAGCTGCAAGGGATAGGATCTTCCCTGTCAAGAAGCTCGCTGAGGGATCTGCTGACAAGCTCGCAATCTTCAAGATATACTCCACCCGGCTTATCAATATAAACAACAAGGTGGTCCCTTCCTCTATTAGACTTATATTCTATCCCAACCAATTCGAGATCCAGCTCACTTAGTACACGGGCAGCCAGGTCCTCAACGACTTTTTCCACACCCTGTTTATTATTACTTTTATTTTTTTTCATAAAGATATCTCCTTAAATACTTTTTACGAATAAAGAGTGGGTAAGCCCACTCTTTACAAATAATCATTTCTTTTCTTAACATCCCCTGCAAAACAATTCCTAAAATATTCTATCACAGAAAAACGGTATATGCAAGAGATGCTTATTTTAATGAGTCTACCCGGGTAAAATATTTAATAATTTCCCAGTACATTTTCATCCTGGCAGCCATTCCCTTCCATACCCCAAACTTCTCCTCCTTCATAACGTGAGACATATCGTATAAGAGCACTTCTTTTACCCTTACTTCTGATGATTCCATAAAACGATTTAAGGCAAGTTCAACGCCGAATCTTGCAACATCAAGATCGGAGATCTGTTCCAGCAGAGAAAACTTGAGTGCTCTTTGGCCCGAAAGGTAGGGTGCCATTTTCTGAGCTAAATCGGTAGCTATTCTACCTTTTTCAAATATGCCGATAGTCATATCCGCATGATCATTAACAACCGGTTCAAGAAGATCCAGTACATGCTTTGGGGTCAAGCCAATCAAATCAGCATCAAGAAAGAGCACCACATCGGCTTTATTATTATCCAGACCTGCTTTTATAGCGCCTCCTTTTCCGCGGTTTTCGCTTAATTCAATTACCTCAACTCCATAGCTTTTTGCCACTTGAACAGTATTATCGGTTGATCCGTCGCTTACAACAATGATTTTGTTTATTAAGGGAGTAACTTTAAGTACCGCCAGGACATGTCCAATTGTCTTTTCTTCGTTATAAGCAGGAATAATTGCGATAGACTTCATGATGCCGCCTTTCCTCCGTTCTTTTTTGTTAATCGATAGCATTTTTCCGGTTTATTATTGCTGCGATCTCTCCTTTAAGGGCTTTCACAAGCTCATCTGCAGCAACCTTTTTGTAAACCTTACCCTTTTTAAAAATAATTCCAAATTTGTCGCCTCCAGATACTCCGATATCGGCCTCGCGCGCCTCACCGGGGCCGTTCACCGGACAACCCATAACTGCTATTTTAAGGGGACGTTCAATATCCCTAACCAACTCTTCAACTTTGTCCACCAGTTCAACAAGATTAATTTTACAGCGGGCACAGGTCGGGCAGGAAACAATATCGGGCCCAAAACTTCTTCTACCGGAAGCCTGTAAAATCTGGCGGGCTACAAAAATTTCTTCAACTGGGTTACCCGTTAAAGAAACCCTGATAGTATCCCCAATTCCGGATAGGAGCAGGGAACCAATACCAAGAGAAGATTTGATTACACCTCTCAAACCCCGCCCCGCCTCGGTAACTCCTAAATGTAAAGGATAGGAAATGCATTTGGAAATCTTTTTGTAAGACTCGATATTCGTAACCACATCCGACGACTTAAGTGAAACAACAATATTTCGAAATGAACATTTCTCTAATACTTCCAGGGTTTGCAAGGCTGATTCAACAAGCACATCGGCTGTTATTGCCCGGTACTTTTCCCTCAAATTCCTGGAAATAGAGCCGGCATTAACCCCTATACGTATGGCGACACCTTTTTCTCCAGCTTTATAAGCGATCCGGGCCAATTTTTCATCTCCGCCGATATTTCCGGGATTTATTCTTACTTTATCTGCTCCTTCATCAATAGATATGAGGGCTAAGCGGTAATCAAAATGGATATCGGCAATAACCGGCAGGGGGGAATATTTCTTTATTATTCCTATAGATCTGGCAGCGCTTTCATCCGGAACTGCAAGGCGTACAATTTCACAACCTGCATTAAAAAGATCATTAATCTGATTTAATGTAGCTTTAATATTAGTAGTGGCCGTATTGGTCATCGATTGAACCGAAACAGAAGCACCGCCTCCAATAGTAACACTTCCAACCCTCACCGGCAGAGTTTTATTAGGCATTAAGAGTCCCTTCTTCCTCCACTGCACTTCCAAGCTCAAAGAAATAAGCGGCAGATATCCTGAAAAGCAATGAAAATCATCAAAAGAATAAGAACGGTAAAACCGACAAAGTGGATAAAGCCCTCTTTTTGCGGGTCAATCGGTTTGCCCCTGATACCTTCCAGCAACAGAAATATTAACTTGCTTCCATCCAGAGCTGGAATAGGTAATAGATTAATAATACCGAGATTGATACTTATTATTGCCGCCAGTGTAAAGAGATTGCTAATTCCTGTTTGCATTACTTCTCCCACCACAGCAACTATACCCACGGGGCCGGCCACATCGGCAGGTATTTCACCTGCGATCATCTGTGCTAAACTAACAAAAATAAGCTTTACAAAAAACCAGGTATAAGTTATCCCCAATCCAATGGATGAGAAAAAAGCATATTTTTTATAGACAGGTGCAATACCGATATAACCTTTCCCCGATTCTTTTTCCTCCTCGGGCGTCACAGTAATCAAAAGCTCACTATTACCCCTGTTAATAAGTATGCTTATATCTTTATCTGGACGGGCATTGATATATGATACGACATCATCCCACCGTTCCATTTCCTTTCCATCGATAGAAAGAATGATATCCCCGTTTTCCAAGCCCGCTTCTGCAGCCCTGCCCTGGGGAAATACTTCTCCTATCTGGGCCACCTGCGTTTGTGGGACCCCCAGGAAAAAAAAGTAAACAAGGGAAAACAGAACAATACCCAGTAAAAAGTTCATAATTGATCCGGCTGCAATGACAGCAAGACGTGACACTAAGGTTTTTTCTTGAAAGCTTCCGGATTTATGAGCTTCCTCCGGATCTTCCCCCAGCAATCTGCAAAAACCCCCAAGGGGGAATATTCTTAAAGAATACTGTGTACCGTCTTTTTCCCATTTCAGGAATTCTTTACCAAAACCGATAGCAAACTCCAACACACGAATTCCAGCCATTTTTGCAACAATATAGTGACCAAACTCATGTACAAATATTAACAAACCAAAAATAATAATAGAGGCGATAATTGTACCTGTACTAAACATCAGCGCTCTCCTTTTAGTTTTTGAGAAGCAATCTTTGTCTCCTCTCTTGCCCATCGATCCGCGGCAACTAGCTCCTCAAGCGAAGGTTTATAATTCACAACATGTCTGTTCATAATTTCTTCAATTAATACAGGAATATGCAAAAAAGATATTTCATTCTGCAGAAACTTTTCCACAGCAACCTCATTTGCCGCATTCATTACGGCAGGTAAAGTTCCACCTACTTCTCCGGCCTTATAGGCATAATTAAGGCAGGGAAAGGTATCATGATCCGGTGGAATAAAATTTATCACTCGCTTTTCTTTCCACTTAAGCCGGGGCAATTCATTTCCCCATCTCTCCGGATAAGTCAGTGCATACTGTATTGGTAAAAGCATATCGGGAAGACCCATCTGCGCGAGAATAGAACCATCGATAAACTCTACCATGGAGTGAATAATGCTCTCAGGATGAATTACAACATCAATCTGTTTATAATCCAAATTAAAGAGCCACCGGGCTTCAATCACCTCAAACCCCTTATTCATTAAGGTTGCCGAATCTATGGAAATTTTTGAACCCATGTTCCAGTTAGGATGTTCTAAAGCCTGAGCAGGGGTTACGTGAAATAGCTTTTCTTTTGGCCAACCCCAAAAAGGGCCTCCTGATGCTGTAAGAATAATTTTATCTATTTCGCTGTGATTGCCTTTATTCAAACACTGAAAAATAGCTGAATGTTCGCTATCTATCGGCTTGATGGTAATTTTACGGGAACGGGCCTCAGCCATAATTAACTCCCCGCCTACTACAAGGGCTTCTTTATTGGCTAAAGCAATATCCTTTCCTTCTTTAAGTGCAGCAAGGGTAGGCTTAAAACCGCTAAAACCGACCAGAGCAACAACAACCATCTCTACATCAGGCCGGGTAACCAGTTCAATTAGGCCTTCATCACCTGTTAAAACAGCGGTTTTTTGAGTATTAATATTCTTTTTTAACTCCCTAGCCTTTTCTTCATCGTAAACAGTCACAGCTGAAGGGCCGTATTTATTAATCTGATGCTCCAAAAGCCTGATGTTCTTATTTGTTGACAGCCCCGCTATTTCAAATTTTTCCTTAAACTGTTCTATAACCCGTAGCGTTTGTGTCCCGATAGAACCTGTCGAACCTAAAATTGTAATGCGTCGCCGAGCCATATTTTACTCCTCTTCCAATTATAGCAAATTTAGTGATGCTCTTCCATTTTTATTAGCTAAAAAAATTATTTATATAAAATTACTTATATAAATATAATAAAAAGGAGCTGCAAAAAAAAGGCTATCAAAACGATCCAAAATACCGCCATGTCCCGGCAAAAGATCCCCGGAATCCTTGGCACCTACACTTCTTTTTAGCAGCGATTGGGATAAATCACCTAAGGCTCCGAGAATACCGATCGTTAATCCCAACAGCATACCGGTTATAAGATTAGAAAAAAACAGAGGGAATAACCAGGACAGTAACAAACCGGCCAAAGTGCTCCCTGCTAGTCCCCCGATAGTTCCTTCCAGTGTTTTCTTGGGACTAATTTCCGGTGCCAACGGCGTCTTCCCTATCACACTGCCGATCAAATAAGCCATTACATCTGTAACCCAGATCAAAATAACAAAAATCATAGTAATAAGAAAGCCTTCCGGCAATAACCTTATGGCGAGAAAAAAACTCCCCATCCCTCCAGTATAGATTATACCCCAAAAGGAAATGACCGATTCCCAGTATTTAACTTTAGGAAAAAAAATGGGAAACACATTAAATGCAGCAAAAAAGAAAATCCACAAAGAAATAATTAGGTATATGTTTCCCAGATATACAGCATAAAGGGCAAGGATAATAAAAAAATATCCTGAAACCTCAACCGGTTTCCAACCACCTTTTATCATTAGATTGTAATATTCCTTTAATCCCAATAAAGAAATAATAAGGACAATAAGTCCAAACCAGTAATCGCCTAAAAAGATAAAATAAATTAAAAACGGCACCCCGATTATAACTGTCAGCATCCTTTTCCTGAACATAAATAGCATCGCCCCTGTTATTAAATGCCACCGAATCTTCTTTCTCGTTTTTGATAATCCTTTATTGCTTTTAGAAAGTACATTTTATTAAAATCCGGCCACATTACCTTTGTGAACCATAATTCCGTATAAGCCAGCTGCCAGAGCAAAAAATTGCTAATACGAAGCTCTCCGCTGGGCCGGATTAATAAATCCGGATCAGGTAGAAAACCGGTATCAAGGTAATTTGCAAATACTTTTTCCGTTATTTCATTCCAGCGAAGTCTACCTTCGAAAACATCTTTTGCAATCCGTTTAACGGTGTTGACTATTTCAGTACGGCCACCGTAATTAAAAGCAAAATTTAAAACCATACCCGTATTTTGTTGTGTCGCTTCCACTGCTTGCTTGATTGCCTTTTGTGTAAACTCCGGCACCCCATTCAAATCTCCCATGATCTTAATAATAATATTTTTCTCAATTAGAGAACCTAATTCCTTTTGGAGATACTCTCCCGGTAAGCGCATTAAAAAATCCACTTCCCGACGTGGCCTCTTCCAGTTTTCAGTCGAAAACGCATATAAGGTGATCACTTTAATACCGAGCTCCTGGGCACAGGCAACTACTTTTTTTAAAGAAATTATCCCTGCCCGGTGCCCGGCTAATCTGGGCAACCCTCTTTTTTGGGCCCACCGGCCGTTTCCGTCCATAATTATCGCAACATGTTCCGGAAGTTTCCCTTTCAGCACTTCCTGGAATAGTTCTTCCTCTCTATTTTGCAGTTTTTTCACGCCTATCACCTAGAAATGTATAAATAGACCCCCATTTGGGGGTGTAATTCATTAGTTATCCTCTTCTGCAATAATAAGCTCAATCGTATGCGGCCCGGTTATAATCTGTTTAAGAACACGTAACTGCATCTTTTTTTCTTTCGCCACATGCACACTTCTGGAAGAAAAAGGAGGTAATGTTTTTTTTAGGGTGTATGATATTCCTTTTTTTTTAAGATATTAACCGCCTCATCCAGCCGGTAAACTGTTAAGTCAGGAATTTCCATATCCATTAATTGCTAACTCCTTTGCTATACTTCCATAATCTCTTTTTCTTTTAATTGAAGTACTTTGTCGACTTTTTCCGTTTTGTTTTTTGTCAACTCTTGCACTTCTTCTTGAAGTTTCCTCAGGTTATCTTCTGAAATACTGCCATTTTTTTCTTCTGCCTTTAATAAATCATTTGCCTCACGGCGAATGTTCCTAATGGCCACTTTAGTCTCCTCAGCTTTTTTTCTAACACTCCTTACCAGTTCCTTTCTTCTTTCTTCTGTAAGCTGTGGTATAGGCAACCTAATAACGCCCCCATCATTATTGGGAGTCAACCCTAAATCGGACTTAAGGATAGCTTTCTCTATTTCACCTATAACGTTTTTATCCCATGGCTGAATAACCAGCAATCTCGGCTCCGGCGCTGTAATTGTAGCCAGCTGGTTTAAAGGTGTTGGATTGTTGTAATAATTAACGATTACTTTATCCAACAAAGAGGGAACAGCCCTCCCCGCTCTAAGCGTGGCCAGTTCCTTCTTAAAGACCTCAATGCTTTTTTCCATTTTATTATCTGTTCTCTTAATTATTTCTTCCATTCCCTATTTCCCCCCTTACAATTGTTCCCAACTTTTCCCCCATAATAACCCGTTTGATATTTTCAGACCTATTTAACCCAAAAACTACCAGGGTTATTTTATTATCCATGCAAAGGGAAGCGGCTGTAGAATCCATAACCCCCAAACCGCGGTTTATTACTTCGATATAGCTTAATTCGTTAAATTTTTTTGCATCAGGATTGGTAAGAGGATCCATATTATAAATAGCATCTACTTTCCCTTTAGCCAGCAGTATTACCTCGGCTTCAATTTCCGCAGCTCTTAATGCAGCCGTTGTATCGGTTGAAAAATAAGGATTACCGGTTCCCGCAGCAAATATAACAACCCTTCCTTTTTCCAAATGCCGTATTGCCCTTCTGCGAATGTAAGGTTCAGCTACTTGCTGCATTCCGATAGCAGATTGCACCCTGGTGTCAACATTTATACTTTCCAGCGCATCCTGTAATGCAAGTGCATTTATTACTGTGGCAAGCATACCCATATAGTCCGCAGTAGCTCGATCCATGCCACGCTCCCAGGCAGCAGCGCCCCTCCAAATGTTACCGCCCCCGACCACTACCGCTATTTCAACATTGTGCTTTTTTACTTCTTTAATCTGTTCAGAAATATTTTTTAAAACATCAAAATCAATGCCATACCCCTTCTCTCCAGCAAGAGCTTCCCCGCTCAGTTTTAAGATAACTCTTTTATATACAGGTACAGATAAGGTCATCTAATATCCTCCAGTTAATTAGAAAATATTGCTTACACAATAAAGTTTACCCTTCTTACAACATTAATCATACGTAAAAGGAAGGCTTATCGGGGAGTATCTTCAAAAAAGAGTATTCCGATACTAATCGTATAGTAGAAACATAAATATGCGTATTAGAATTATACCAAATACATAAATTCACCGTCAGGGTTATAAAATCCTTCCGCGGCTAGCATATTATTTTTTAAAACTGCTATTAGGCAACACAAGGCCGTGAAAGCATACTCAGTGCATTAAATGGGTGTACTTCATTGTTTGCATTCTAAGAAAATGCCTAAAAAAATACAGCCCTCACAGGCTGTAAATAGAAAATATCATGTTTTTTTATTACTGTTTAAGATACTTTATTATTATTCAGCATTAAATCACATATTAAATACACCATATGATCAATAATCTCTTCATGGCTCCTGGGTCCGCGCGGATTATACCATTGAATAATCCAATTACACATACCCAGAATAGCAAAAACCGTAAAGGATACATTTACCCTGGGAAAAACACCCTGGTTGATTCCTTCTCTCATAACATCTTTAAATATTTTCTCGTAACGGTTTCTGCTTTCTATATAATCTTTCGTTTGCTCAGCTGAAAGGTTCTCTTTTTCCTGGAAAAAAAGAACTAGAGAATAATTGTTATGCATAATATAATAGATGTGATCCCTAATCAATTCTCGCATTTTATCGCTTGGAGAAATATTTTTCCCCATCACTAACTCTGCCTTTTTTAAAATAGGGCTAATCCCCCTATTAAGCACCTCTTGAAATATTTCATTCTTACTGTTAAAATAATAATAAATACTGCCCTTTAAGATCCCAACTTCTGATGCTATATCCTGCATAGAAGTTCCGTTAAAACCCTTCCTTCTGAACAGCTTTCCGGCTTCTTGCAAAATTTCATCTCGTTTATTTTTACCGGTATCTTCGGTATTTACCGGAGCTTTTTTTAAGTTCATATACACTACCAACCCTTTCAACCCTATATTTTTTTACCTATCGTTTGTTTTATTTTATCACCACGAATATTTTTTGTCAAAATTATTTTAACCATAGATCTATGATTCCATTTTTTCTAAAAAAATAAGGCAGCCATCCGCATCCCCTGCGGAAAGCAACCTTATTTTAAAATAATAAATAATATAACCTCTTTTTTAATCTAAAAATTCGACTACATCAGATATATTTAACTCCAACATCTTAACGCTTGCCAGAATTCGTTCGCAATTTCTGTCCACACATTGCATGCCACCAGAAATCTTCATTAAATGTTCAACCTTTTCCCTAATCTCTGCAATCAACTCGGACATTTCCTTTAAGTTAACCTCTGCGGTTATCATAGGATTTCCCCCCTGTGGAATTAATCTCTATCAAACGATATCTCCCCTTACGCAAGTAACGCCAATTAACTTCAATTATTTCTTTCTTAAATCCTTAAAACGCCTTGCCTTCACCTCATAACGCGGCAAACTGCCATACTCATGAAATTCTATCTTATAGGCCAGGTTGGTCTTTAAACGCAGCTGCCTTGACAGCTCTTGTTGAACCATCTCCGGTGTAGCACTGGTTCCCGGGGACAGTTCAACTTTAAGCGTAATCACGTCTGCATCGCCCTTTTTGCTAACAATCAATTCGTATTCATCACCCAATTCGGGCATGCCGCGAACAACTTCTTCTACAGAAACCGGACTAAACAATACTCCCTTTACCTTGGTTATATGATCAATACGACCATGTAAACCTCCTTTTAATACCCTGAAAGTACGCCCGCACTCGCAATCCTCCCCCCACATGCCGACGTCCTTGGAATCAAACCTGATTGTTGGCTGCGCTAAACGATCAAAAAGTGTCATAATCAATTTACCCGGTTTATTTGGCTCTTCAATCGGCTCCCCGGTTTCAATATCCACCAGTTCTGCCATACAAAGTGCCTCATTGACATGAACCCCTCCGGGCTGACAAACGCATTCATATGACCATCCCCCACATTCGGTTCCACCAACATGATCATATACTTTTGCATTCCAGGCTTTTTCCATGCGCGCTTTTGTGGAGGGAACATTAGCACCAGGCTCACCTGCACAGAGTATTTTCTTTATCCCCAGATCATGTGGATTTATTTTAAGCTTATTGCGACAGGTATCAGCCATTGTTAAAACATAGGTAGGCGTAGCCATTAAAGCGGTGGCCTTCAACTCTTTAATCTTCAGCAATCTTTCTTCAGTGTTAAGGATACCTCCGGGAACCACTTCACACCCCACTTTTTCGCAGGCATAATGCCCCTGCCAGTAAGCTATAAAAACGTTATAACCAAAAGGAATAAAAACGCGATCGGTATTCCTAAAACCCTGCGCATAGATTATGTATGCCCACATTTCATTGAGCAATTCCCAATCCTGCCACGTATCCGGTTGATATACAGGTTGGCCAGTCGTACCGCTGGTTTGATGGTATTCAGTCACTTCCTCCAGGGGAACACAAAGGCTGTCGCCGTAGGGCCACGGCTCTTTGGCCTGAGCGTCGCGATAATCACTTTTTTGGATCATGGGCACCTTTGAAATATCTTCCCATGTTTTAACATCTTCCGGATGGAAACCGGCTTCATCATAAATGCGGCGATACAACTTTGATTTCTCATAGCCCCATTTAACAATACGTTTAAATTTTTTAAATTGGAGAGCTTTCAACTTATCCCGTGGCAGAGTTTCCAAAATTGGGTTCCAATAAAAATCTATACCCTTTACCTGCATTTTTAAATACTCCTTTCTATAAATTAATGATTTATTAAATACTTCTGGTACCAACCGTTTGTTATATATTAATTTATTTTCTGTCGTTTGTCAATATTGCAAAGTACTCGACAACTGTCGCATGGGATTGCGCTCCTGCCTATGGATCAAGCAAAGTTTTTCAGTCATTTTCCCTTTAATAAATTCTTTGTTGGACAGTCGTTTAAACTAAAAGGAGCATGGTTTTGAGCCTCGAAAATTTAATAATAATTCGAGAAAACCTTGCCCCTGATCCCCTTTTACAAAAAAATTTAGGCTAAGCATCAAAAAACAACTATCGAGCCAGTTATTTATTTTCCAGCTTTTGACGCTCCTGATCTCTTAATTTTCTTCTTAGTATTTTCCCAACCGCAGATTTTGGTAAGTCATTTGTAAATTCAATATCGCTAGGCACTTCATAAGAGGATAACCTTTCACTGCACCATTTTATCAAATCATCAGCCGATACACCTTCTTTCCCTTTTTGGGGAACGATAAAAGCTTTTATTCTTTCACCTACTTTATCATCCGGAACCCCCACGACACAGCATTCAAAAACAGCATCATGTTTATAGAGTACAGCTTCTACTTTTGTGGCTGCAACTCTATACCCCTTGTGCTTAATCATATCCACGGAACGATCAACGAAGAAAATCCATCCATCCTCATCCATACGCACAATATCCCCTGTTTTGTACCATATTTTGCCATCTAAATTAATAAAATGTCTGGCAGTTTCCTCTGGCTTATTCCAGTATCCGGTAACCATGTTTTCGGAATGAACAAGTAATTCTCCCGGTTCATTGGCAACAGAAATAGGCTCAAGTGTTTCCGGATTTACCAGCATTACTTTCTTGGTTGGCACCTCTTTACCAACAGTGCCCTCGGGGAAAGGTTCCCCCGCATTTGTTCCCGCAATGCCCCCGCATGTCTCCGTAGTTCCTAAACCATGGAAGATCGGTATATTAAATTTTTTGTACCATTTTCTGGATACTTCGGGAGGGAGTGCCTCTCCAGCTGTAAAAACATACTTTAACGATTTCAGATTAAAATTATCCAGCTTATCATGTTCTAAAATCATCCTGCAAAAAGTCGGGGTCCCAAATAAAACTGATGCCTTATGTTTCTCAATTTGTGAAAATAATATTTCAAGATCCATTCTGGGTAGCAATATTAATGTATCGCCCGAAAGAAGAGAACAGAGCCCCAATTCCTGGCCCATAATATGGTTTAGCGGGGCGCCCTGTACAGCGACTCCCTCTCCTTTCGGTATCAGAGGCTCAATTTCATTTCTTTTTACCTCAATCGCTTCTAAGAAGTTAATGTTAGTAATAGGTACTCCTTTCGGTGTACCAGTGGTGCCACCAGTATATAGTATTTCTGCAATATCTTTCCTACCAACTTCTACTGATGGTAAGGAGGAAATATCCTGCTGTAGAATTTTATTAAACGAAACGATTTCCGCACCTGATAAACCGGAAAACTTCTTCGTATCAGGCATTTCACCTATAACAATTATTTTTTTAAAGGGTTTTTTTTCAGAGGCAGCAATTACCTGCTCTACATTTCTGTCACTACAAAAAATCGTCTCAACATCGCTATCATTTCCAATATAGACCAGTTCTTCAAACCCATAAAAATGTGTTACGGGAACTGCAATTGCACCTATTTTCTGCAATCCCAACCAAATTGCAATCCACTGGGCAAGATGGGGAAGATAAATAATAACTCTGTCCTCTTTGCTTATACCGTTGCCATAAAGATAGGCAGCAACCTTTTCTACCATCTTATGTAACTCGGAAAATGTATACTTTTGGTCATTAAATATTAGAGCGGTTTTTTCGGGGTATCTGTTAACTACGTCTTGAAATACCTTATTAATAGTTCCAATCTCTCTAAAATTTGTCAACCCTATCCCTCCTTAAAGAATAATCTTTTTCCTAAAACAATTGCCATCCTGTAAAATTTGATTTGCCTTTTTCCAGTCATGCATTAATGCCTTCCACGCGATCCTCGCTAGCATAAGAAACAATAAAGCTTTTTAATTTCAGGTTTTGTCCCAGTAGCTAAATCCATCTGCAAGTCGAGGTTAACGGTTTTCTTCATCATTTTCATAGCTATTGCAAGTTTAATTGCCATTTTTTTGCTAATTGTTCCGCACAGCAGACACCTTATCCGCCAGGCTCCTTTTTTCACTTCCTCTCTAGATTTATTGCTTATCATAATCGTACCATCCGGCACCAGTCTTTTTGCCCAACCTTCCCGATCTAATAAGAGCCTTCAGTGCCTGGGGCGGATTCCAGCGCATATCTTTAAATTCTTCGTAAAAATATTCCGCAACGAAATATCCTATATCGAGCCCCCCAAAATCCTGAAGTTCAAAGGCCCCCATGGGATGATTGAGCCCCAGTTTTACGGCTTTGTCAATATCCTCAATAGTAGCCACGCCCTCCTCCAAAAGGCGGATCGCTTCAATATACTGGGCCATCATCAACCGGTTAACAATAAAGCCCGGGGAATCTTTCTTCACCTCTACCGGTGTCTTACCCATCTTTTCCGCTACTCTTGTAGCAACCTTAACGGTTTCATCACTGGTGTAATAGCCTCTGATAACCTCCACCAGCTTCATAATCGGCGCCGGATTAAAAAAATGCATTCCAACAACCCGCTCCGGCCTTTTGGTGGCATTGCCCAGAACAGTTATAGGCATTGATGAGGTATTCGATGCAAGGTAAGCCTCGGGCTTGCATGTACTGTCCAGCTGTGCAAAAGCTTTTTTCTTTAATTCCAAATCTTCAACAATAACTTCAATAGCCAGATCAACATCTTTAAAATCGGAGATATCCGTACTTTTTCTAATACGGCCGAGCGTCTGCTTTTTCTGCTCTTCAGTTATTTTTCCTTTTAGAACGCTCTTGCTGAGAAAATCCTCCATGCGTCCGATGCCTTTATCTACAAGGGACATTTCCAAATCGTTAAGAATTACCTCAAACCCCGCCTGTGCAGCAAGCTGCGCTATGCCACTTCCCATCGCTCCCGCTCCCATAACACCAACTTTAGATACTTCCATCTAAGCTACCTCCTTTGATAAGCAACCTCCTTTGATAATTAAACGTCTCCTTTCTCGGTGTTGAATTTTGCAACATTGTCACGCAAAAAAGTATATATAATTGCTCACGGAAGGCATTTTAAAAAATCTTTTATATCTTTCATATTCTTCTAATTTCGTTGTTCAATACAATTCAAACACGGCATACATTATTTGTAGAAATTATCAAGATAGTTGTAAGAAAAACATAAGATGCCCTTTACTAAACTTTAATAAAACTATTATCACATGCGTTCCTTTTTGTCAAGAATATATCTTGCATTAAAAATAATTGTTGTTTATAAAATCAATCGACAATCTAGTAAAAAAATAATTTTTGGATTCTTTTTTTCTGCCAATTCATTCTTCCTTGTTCCAGTACTTAGAAAGAAAAAAACCAGAGCGTCTGGAATCCTTACTGAACTCTCTGGCATAAAAAAGCACGTTATTATTTCCAAATATTAAATTATGGAATTTAATATTTGGAAAACTGGGATAATATTA
>DUQX01000025.1 GCA_012837615.1 Bacillota bacterium
GCATTTTGGGAAAGAAGTGATTGTGCATCGTAAAGGTGCAATACAAGCAAAGGAAGGACAAATCGGAATTATACCGGGTTCAATGGGAACCCCATCATATATTGTTGAAGGATTAGGGAATTCAGAAAGT
Source organism: Bacillota bacterium (assembly GCA_012837615.1). Classification (GTDB taxonomy): domain Bacteria; phylum Bacillota; class Dethiobacteria; order DTU022; family UBA8154; genus DUQX01. Next base: position 131 of record DUQX01000025.1, read on the forward strand.
TTCTGCTCTTGTTCCCATGGTGCCGGGCGTGTGATGAGCAGAAAACAAGCCAACAAAGTTTTTACCGAAGAGATGGCAAATAACGCTATGCAAGGGATTGTCTTTGACGGATGGAGGGGCGATCTTTCCGAAGCTCCTATGGCCTATAAAGATATCGAGCAAGTTATCGCTATTCAGAATGATTTAGTAAAACCGCTGGTCAAATTAAACCCACTGGGTGTAATGAAGGGTTAATTATTGTTCACAAGGCAAGTACAAAAGAGGGGGATTATTATAATCCCCCTCTTTTGTAACTAGGTACTTCATAGTTTCCAGTTTTCCGGTTAAGCATTTTTTCCTTCTACATTCTCATTACGCCGTCATCTTTTTCTTTCCCAGATCCCTTTTCCACAAAGGTTTTGCAACATGTTTCCATACAGCTTTCAACCGGAGTTTGCTCAAGCTGGTCATGTTCCGGGGCATCAATGCTGTCCGGAAAAGTACTTCCTATCTCATCGGAAGTAATCATGATCTGGTTGGCATCACACATATTTCCTTTCTTCCAATAATGGCAGTTGTTTACACTGCAGTAGATGCTGGGCATAAATTTCCCTCCTTGAAAAATAAATTTAGTTTAGTTTTAGCAAACTTACCCCAAATTTCCAAATGCTTTCTGCTAGGGAGCAACTTCTTTTTCCCGGAGCAGGTATCCGTGGAAAAAGTATTCTCCAGCTGTAATTAAAATAAAAAAAACAAAAAGCGAGAAAAAACCCGCCGAAAAACCCTGTACTACCAGGCTAAAAATATAAGCAACAAGAGCACCCGTAATACCGTCACCGACTGAAGCAATTGTGTTGCCGAATCCCGGGAGAACCACCAGATCCCCGATAACATAGTTGGCAGCCGTTCCCACAAGGGCAACCAGAAAAATCCAGCTCCAGGCGTTTCCGCCTAAAAGAGAAAAAGCTATAATCCCAAAGACAAGCGTCATTAAAAATTTAATCGGCAATGCTCGTAATGTTTCCACTGTATTCACCTCCTCGGTTTAGCTTTCCCAATGAATGATTTTTTATTTCAGGATAGAAACTGTTCATAAAGTGTTAGCTTTAAAAAACTATTTTTTCCAAATTAATATATTTTAAAGGAATTTCAAAAAATATGGCGAAATATAATAATAATTGTCCGTTATTATATAAGAGAAAAAATGAGGAAAGATATAGTATTATGTAATTATAATGAAGTTGAAAAGGGGTATTTATGTTTGAAAATTTTAAACTGGCACGTTTTCGTATAACAATTACCGCTGGGGAAAAAGGGTTATCCTTACCGCGATATAAGGGATCTACATTTCGCGGCAGCTTTGGAGGGGTTTTCCGTCGCATTGCCTGTTCAATGGGGCAGGCCGAGTGCGGAGATTGTCTGCTGCGAGAACAGTGTCCCTATGCTTATATCTTCGAAACTTCTCCCCCACCGGACACGCAGGCTTTGAGCAAATATGAAAACATTCCTCGGCCGTTTGTTATCGAGCCTCCCCTGGAAACGAAAACAGAATACTCGCCCGGAGAACGCCTATTTATTAATCTTATTCTTATCGGACGCGCCATCCAGTACCTTCCCTATTTTATTGTTGTTTTTCGTGAAATGGGTGAAGCGGGCATCGGCAAGGGGCGGCGTCCTTTCAACCTAGAAGATGTTACCGCTATAGGGCTGAATGAAAGCCAATCCATTTATTCTGCTCAAACAAATACGGTTCAAAACCTGGATTTAGCTTTTTCAGGCTTTCAGTTGGTTAAAAAATCTCCTGCTGCAGCCCGAAGGGCGGAGGTTACCTTTGAAACGCCGGTACGCTTAAAGGATGAAGGGAAAATAGTCGGGCGTCCGGATTTCCATGTTTTCTTCCGCCAGGCGATGCGTCGCCTCTCTTCACTGTCCTACTTTCACCATGGAGAAGCGCTGCCGGCAGACTATACAGGTTTATCAGAACGTGCCCGGAGCGTTTCGCTAATAAAAAATGACGCTTCTTGGCATGACTGGGAACGCTACTCCCAGCGTCAGGGAAGGCGCATGAACATGGGTGGATTGATAGGCACAGTGGTCTATGAGGGAGAATTGGACGAGTTCTTGCCCTGGCTTATCCTGTGCGAGCAGGTCCATGTGGGGAAAAACACAGTTTTCGGCCTTGGTAAATACCGGATGTCAGTTCGCTGACAGAAATTGTCGGATATTTTTTGCACATTATAGGATTATTATGTTATATTTTTTTTAACAAAAGTTTGGTGATTCCTTTGAACAAAACGGAGCGTATCATCAAGGTGATTCTTGCTTTATCACAAAATCCTGCCGCTTCTGCGACTGAGCTTGCCGGCCAACTACAGGTTTCAGAACGCTCTATATACCGCTACCTAAAAGATATTAAGCGACTTGGCTTTCCATTACACAATTTTAGAGATCCGGAAGCTGGTTTGCGTAGGCACTACCTGACGCCTCTAACTTTTACTGCCTCAGAAGCGCTGGCGATTATTGCTGCTGGACAGTCCTTGCTTTCTCAGGAGGGGCTTCCCTTCTGTGAAGACCTGGAAACTGCTCTGCTTAAAGTAAAAACGGCAATTTGTTCAAACGAAGAAAAGCGGGCTTTTTACCACTTGGAACCCAGATTTACTTATCTGGGCGAAAAAATACGCGATTATTCACCCTGGCAGGTTCTTATTCAGCAGCTAATTAAATGTATCTACCACTGCCGTTCTATTACAGTTGTCTACGATTCTTTTTCCAGCGATGAAATAACAGAAAGGAAAATCGATCCATACGATCTTTACTGGAACAAGGGCAACCTTTATTTGGCGGCCTTTTGTCATAAAAATAATGATATACGTAGCTTCCGCATTGACCGCTTTAAATCCCTGAAAAATGTTGGAGAACGCTTCAACCGGGACCCCGAATTTGATTTGTCCGAATTCCTTGGTCCGAGCTGGCGGGTCTACCGGGGAAACGAAGAGGTGAGCAAAGTAAAAATGCTGGTCTATCCTCCGGCGGCACGCCTTTTCCGCGAAACACGCTACC
>DUQX01000026.1 GCA_012837615.1 Bacillota bacterium
CATGACCCGGAATAAATGTTGGGATAATCGGCAGAGAACCGGTAGCAATGACCAGCTTTTTGTACTCAACAACTCCATTTTTCCCGGTTGTTACTGTTTTCTGCTTTCTGTTTATTTCAAGTGCACTGTCAATAATCAGATTGATATTAGCATTAATCAGCCCAGAATCCGGAATAATATTCTTCTTCAAATCACGCAGGGTTCCATAAATATATGGGATCCCGCAAGGAACCATGACTGTTTCCGTTTCGCGAATTAAGGTAATATCAACATCCTCCCCGTAAGCTTTCCGGACCATTGTAGCAGTCAGGATCCCACCCGCACTTCCTCCAATTACCAATAAATCTGTTTTTTTCATTCTTTCTCCTCTCCTGTACAATTGTTTTGCCAGTATTCGGCTGGCCCGAACCTTAAGACTCGCGTACAATATCTTTCAGACTTGGATGATTAATATATCATTCTCCTGGGGTTTCTCCTTCGGGAGGCGAATACGGCGCAGTCAGTTTAGGATAGCATTATTGCAAGTGTTGCAAATAGAACAGAATTATTATTGCATTTCGCTATACTTTTCTGAATTCCTTTAAATTCCCCCACTTGTAAAAAATAATTTTTTGAAAGCCTGATTAAAAGTTTCGCTTTTTCGCCTCCTCATAGGATTTAACTTGCCTGATTTCAATTCCTTATAGGTTCCTGTCGGGAAAATTACCCGGCCTTATAAGCTATTAAACTTGGGATTAAACAGCCCAGAATTTTGGTGCTCTTTTCATTAAGTATGCTTTACCCAAACTGGCCGGGGAATAGGCTTTGGTAGGAAGCAGTTTAAGGGGATGCTAAGGTGGAAGATTTATTAAGTTAGCTGAAGAGACAATTAATGTCAATCATGTTATAATTATTTCCATAGTGCCTTATAGATTTCAAACTAAAATCCACATTGGGATACATTTTTAGATTGGGGAGGCTTTTATGTACCAGGAAACAGAAAAAACAGAAAAAAAGATACTCGGGCGTATCGCCGCAGAGCTGAACCTGGAATATCAGAACGTATCCAGGGTAGTTGCCCTGCTGGATGAAGGCAATACAATTCCTTTTATTGCACGCTACCGGAAAGAAGTATCCGGAGGCATGACCGATGAGGAACTGCGCCTTCTTTCAGAAAAACTCTCGCAGCAACGCAACCTGGAAAAACGCCGCGAAGATATACGCCGGCTCCTGGCGGAGCAGGACGCTCTCACCCCGGAAATAGAAGCCGCCTTAGAAAGCGCTGCGAACATAACCACCCTGGAAGACATTTACCGCCCGTTCCGACCACGGAAAAGAACACGCGCCACTATCGCCAGGGAAAAAGGCCTGGAACCTCTGGCCCAATTAATCATGGCCGGGGATAAGGATCCGGAGCAGTCTGCGCCGGATTACATCAATGCGGAAAAGGAAGTGCTCACAGCCGAAGATGCCCTGAGCGGAGCCCGCGATATTATTGCTGAAATTATCTCGGATGATCCCAAACTGCGCCCGCAGTTGCGGTCCTTTATTTTGGACGAAGGGATAATCTCCTCTAGTGTGCACAAGGACGCAGAAAACGCGGATAATACGAATATCTACGAGATGTACTTTGATTTTCGTGAACCCTGCAAAAAGATTCAACCCCACCGCATCCTGGCCATGAACAGAGGGGAAAAAGAAAATGTTTTACAGGTAAAGATAGAGGTTCCCGCAGAAAAAATCCTGCTGCTCATACAAAATTACTACATCAAAAGCAGTTACCATAAAAACGCTCAGCTCCAACTTTTCGAGGCCATAAACGACAGCTGGAAAAGACTGCTTTTTCCCTCGCTGGAAAGGGAAATCCGCAATACTCTGACAATGAAGGCTGAAGAACAGGCGCTAAAAGTATTTCAGGAGAATTTAAAAAGCCTGCTGATGATCCCGCCGGTTCGGGGAAAAAGGATCCTGGCCATCGACCCCGGCCTGAGGACCGGCTGCAAGATCGCCTGTATAGATGAAACAGGAAAATTGCTGGAAACTGCCGTTATCTTCCCCACCCCGCCCCGCCTTGAAAAAGAAAAGTCCGCACAGACCGTTTTGGAGTTGCTCGACAAGCACAATCTCAATGCCATCGCTATAGGCAACGGAACCGGGGGGCGCGAAACGGAAGCCTTTATTGCCGAAATCCTGGAAACAAACAAGCTCAATGTTGAATATACCGTGGTCAATGAAGCAGGTGCCAGCGTTTATTCCGCCTCCAAACTGGGCCAGGCAGAATTCCCCGCTTTGGACGTCGCTGAAAGAAGCGCAATTTCCATCGCGCGCCGGCTGCAGGATTCTATGGCCGAACTGGTAAAAATAGATCCCCGTTCCATAGGCGTTGGCCAGTACCAACACGACGTTAACCAGAAACAACTGGCGGCCACTTTGGACGGAGTTGTAGAATCTTGTGTAAACCGTGTGGGAGTAGACCTGAACACAGCATCCCCGGCCCTGCTGGCCTATGTGGCAGGAATCAACAAAGCCGTGGCCGCCAGCATTGTGGCTTACCGCGAAGAAAACGGATCCTTTAAAAGCCGTGAGGAACTAAAAAAAGTGCCCAAGCTCGGCCCTGCTGCTTTTAAGCAGTGCGCAGGTTTTTTAAGAATTCCCGATGCGGAAAACTTTCTAGACCGCAGCGCAGTCCATCCAGAATCATATACCACGGCAAAAAAACTCATGGAGATGCTGGGTATTGCTGCCAGCGATCTTGGAAAAAAAGATTTTTCCCTGCCGCAGCATAATATTAAGGAACTGGCAGCAGCGCTGCAGGTGGGCGAACCTACATTAAGGGATATACTGGCGGAATTCGTCAAGCCCGGGCGGGATCCTCGTGACGACCTCCCGCAACCGGTCTTCAAAAAAGGCATCCTGGAACTGGAGGATTTAAAAGAAGGCATGGAACTCCAGGGCGTTGTCCGTAACGTTGTGGATTTTGGAGCCTTCGTTGATATCGGCGTCCACGCGGACGGCCTGATCCATATCTCCGAACTCTCCACATCATACGTCAAGCACCCTTTAGATATTGTAAAGGTCGGGGATATCGTCAAAGTGAAGGTTTTATCCGTAGATCTGCAAAAAAAGCGCATCTCCTTATCGTTAAAAAGAACCCAACAAGCCCTGCAATAATTTGTTCAAGAATGTTCCTGTTCGGGTTACTTGAGGATGTTTGAGGATGTTTGAGGATATTTTAAGAATGTAGAAATGAGGCGAAATAATTGATAAACCCGTATTTATGGATTTTGTGCATCGGCCATCTTATTGTAGATTTGGGGCAGGGTATCCTGCCTATCATAACACCACTGCTGGCACAAAGCTTAAATCTAAACTACTTTCAAGTCGGGACTATTGCACTTGCATTTACCTTCAGTTCAGCCATTATCCAACCCGTTTTTGGTGTGCTCAGCGACCGTTACAGCATGCCCTGGCTAATGCCCCTGGGTCTTTTTCTTTCAGGCTTTGGCCTGGCATTGACAGGAATAGTTAACTCTTATGGATTACTGTTGTTCGTGGTGCTGTTGAGCGGTATCGGAGTAGCTGGATACCATCCAGAAGGTTCCAAGCTGGCCCATTATATCAGCGAGGACAGCAAGGCCGGAGCCTCAATGGCGGTTTTTTCGGTAGGAGGCAATATCGGCTTTGGCCTTGGCCCCATGCTGGCCATATTCGTCCTGAGTTTTTCCGGCCTGGGCTCAATCCATGGAGTAATGATTCCGGGAGTAGCAGCTGCCCTGGTCTTTATGTTTTTATTGCCCAGATTTAAGAAAATCCTTGCGGATAATTCGCCAAAGGAAAAGAAAGAAAAGGAACAGCATAAGAGCAGCAGCAGGACTAAGGTCGGAAGCTTAATAATATTGATCTTGTACGTTACCGTAAGATCATGGATACATTCCGGACTGGTTTATTTTATTCCCTTTTATTTTCCCGCCTTCAAAGGTATTGCTAAACCGGAATACTTAATCAGTACTTTTCTTATTGCGGGAGCAATAGGCACCATTTTGGGAGGGCCTTTTGCCGACCGTTTTGGCGGGCGCAACGGCCTGCTGGTTTCCATGATAATATCCCTAATTGCGGTCTATCCTTTTTTACACTTAAGCGGCAATTGGATTCACGTTTTAGCTTTTGTTGTTGGGGCGTCACTAATCTCTACATTTTCCACCACCGTAGTTTTCGGGCAAAGGCTTTTACCGCATAACATAGGGCTTGCCTCAGGGTTGTTGCTGGGTTTTGGGGTAGGCATGGGCTCAATCGGAGTAACAGTGCTTGGCGCTATCGCCGATTACGCGGGGCTACCCCTGACCATGAATATTATCAGCCTGCTTCCGATCCTGGGGATAGTGCTTGCTTTTATCCTGCCGGATATAAGAGCGGGGCAACTTGGAGCTAAAGAAGCCGGGCCAGGAAAAGCTTTGCAGCAAGTGTAAATTCCTTAATAATCTGCCATAGCATCGAGGGCCCTCCTGATCTCTACTGCACACGATCACGATCCCATCAAAATTTGAAAGATAGTGCTATTTATGTTACCATATTATTAATAATTATTATTCTTTCTTTTATGGACATCGTTAAAAATGCAAAACAATTGCCCTATTAACTATGTCGTTCTTAATTGGAGCATTCCTTAAATTGGAGATGGAACAATAGTGAGGTGTTTTTTAGCCATTTTGAGGTAGTAATTAAAATACCCAATAAAAGCACTTAATAAAAACCATATCACTACCATATTACTGAATCACAAAATTTAGTCGTGTTAAAGCGCTGCATTCAGTATAAAAATCTTAATAAAAATTAGGAAATGCTCCTTCTTTTCAATTAACAATTGCCGAGAAGGAGCATTTGTATAAGTTTAACAAAAATCAGGTTAAGGATCCTTAAAACTTAACCGAGCACTTCCCCGAAAGGATGATAGAATGCATATTTCAATTCTCGGTGCCGGTCATGCTGGTACTGCGGTAGCAGCAGATCTGAGCCTGCGAGGTCATGAGGTGACCTTGGTTAAGACGTCTCATGCTATGCATGATGAAAATTTCAATTATCTTCTTGAGAACGGTGGCAGAGTTTGCCTTATTGAAGAAGGAAAAAAACAATGGGCAAATATTGCACATATTACCCGTGATTTATCATGCCTCAATGAAAGCGAAATTGTAATCATGTATATACAAAGCAATTATCATGAAGCTCTTATAAGGCGTATACGGCCTTATCTCCGGGGTGGGCAAATTCTCTTGCTAAACCCTGGATATCTTTCTACTGCTTATGTACTAAAACATTGCCTATACATCGACTTAACCATCGTCGAAGCACAAAGTTCTTTTATAGATTGTCGAATTAAGGAGCCGGGGACTGTTAAAGTTACCTTTCGTAATGTGAGAAATCCTTTAGGAATCTATCCTGCAAATCACAGGGAAAAATCCGAGGCGATACTGAATCAATTGGGGTTTCCTTTTGTCTATCTTCCCTCTGTAATTGAAGCTGCACTTCACAACCCTAATCTAATTGTTCATACTGTCGGAGCTGTTATGGGTATTCCCCGTGTTGAAAAAACCAAGGGCGAATACTACATGTATAGAGAGGTTTTTACCCCAAGTGTTTGGAGCATCTTAGAAGCGCTAGATAATGAGAAGATGAATGTTATGGAAAAGCTGGGGTGTAAGCGTGTTTCCTATATAGAAGCCTGTAAGTTCCGAAATACATTGGATGATAACCGTAATGCTAAAGAAGTTTTCTTTTGGTATGCCAATATGCCTAATCCATTGAAGGGACCGGCAGTAGTCGATTCCCGGTTTATATCTGAGGATGTGTCTCAGGGATTGGTTCTTCTTGAAACACTGGGCTTAGAGTGCAAGATAGCTACCCCTATTTGTACAGCTTTGATTGAAATGGCATCTGCTGCTTTAAATCGTGATCTGCGACTAGAAGGCAGAACAGTTGAAGGATTAGGGAAAGACATCTTAAAACAAACCCTTCAAGAAATAAGTGAGAGCAAATATGCAAATAAAAATTAATCGGGCTGGGCGCTGGGAGAAGTTCTGCAGGTCTGTTTATCAAAAGGTTGATCTTTTTGCAGAGGCAAGAAAAGCACGAAATTCTTGCCGACGTCAACTGGAAACTATTAAAGGAGGCTACCGAGGCAGCAATCACCTCTTTCGTTCTCAGGTACTTCCCTTTTGGAAAAAATATGGTATTAAGCCTAAAAAAATGTGGTATGACCTTTATTGTTTTAAGGACGAAGGGTATGATCCACGCTATATACCAGAAGATCTTTATTGGCAAAAAATCTACCCTGCATTCAACAAACCTGGTTTTCGCCACGCATACACGGATAAATGTTTCTATAATCAGCTGTTTCCTTACCTAAAACATCCTCGTATTATTCTTAGAAACAGTAATAATTGTTTTTTTGATAGCTCTGGAAATATTATTAGCTTTGACCTGGCAAAATCCCTTTTGGAGTCTGAGCAAAGGTTTGTCATTAAGCCTGCTATATAGTGGTGAAGGAGTTGATATATTTTTCTATGAAAGAGATGCTAATAACATAGATCTTCAAGGTTTGATGAAATCTTATGGTTCCAACTATATCGTTCAGGAAGTTGTAGCTCAGCATAGAATTTTAGCATCCATACACCAAAAATCACTAAATACTATACGAGTGATTTCATTTCTATTTCAGGGTAAAGTTCATATTTCTTCGTCCATCCTTCGTATGGGTGTGGGAGGTTCACGCCTTGATAACGTCTCCGCAGGCGGTCTTGCGTGCCCCATTCTTCCTGACGGAAGGCTTGAAAAAAAGGCAATGAATAAACACTCACAATGGATGACAAGTCACCCTGAAGGAGTTGTTTTTGCAAAGATCAAAATTCCTTCATACGAGGGGATTCTAGAGGCGATTCGTAGGGCACATAAGGACATTCCTCATTTTCGTATTATTGGCTGGGATTTTTCTATTGACGAGGGTGGGGATCCAATAATTATCGAATACAACGGTGCTCCTGCGATGAATCAAGTAAGTTGTGGGCCACTCTTTGGGGATCTCACAGAGTCGGTGTTGAATACGATATTTTTAAATGAAGCGGAGTTTACAAATTAATATATTATAAGTCAATTATAAAATAGAAAGGATAATAAAATGAATATCTCCGTATTAGGTGCCGGTAATGGCGGTACAGCAGTAGCTGCAGAATTAAGCTTGCAAGGTCATGAGGTAACACTAATTAAGACATCTAATGCTATGCATGACCAAAACTTCAATTTTCTTTTAGAACATAGTGGTGTAGTTAATCTTATCGAAAAAGAAAAAACAGTAACTGCAAGAATTAAACATATAACCAGAGATCTCTCACATCTTAGCGAAAGTGAGGTTGTCATTGTCTATATACAGACCAATTATCACGAAGATTTGATTAAACGAATAAAACGTTATCTTCGCGATGGTCAGATTCTTCTATTAAACCCCGGCTATCTTTCTACTGCCTATGTGTTAAAACATTGCTCCGATATTGATCTCACTATTTGCGAAGCCCAGAGTTCTTTTTTAGATTGTAGAATTAGTGAACCTGGAACGATAAGGATTGGTTTTCGTAACGTACGTAATCCGCTTGGCATCTATCCCGTAAGTCGTATCAAAGAGAGCCAAGAGATATTGAATAAGCTAGGCTTTCCTTTTGTCTATCTTCCTTCTGTAATTGAGGCTGCACTTCATAACCCTAATCTAATTGTCCATACTATCGGAGCTATTATGAGTATCCCCCGTATTGAAAAAACCAAAGGTGATTACTGCATGTATCACGAGGTTTTTACCCCCAGCGTTTGGCGTATTCTTGAGGTGTTGGACAGTGAGAAAATGGATGTAATGGACAAGCTAGGATGTAAACGTGTTTCCTATGTAGAGGCCTGTAAGTATCGTAATACATTGGATGATAGCCGTGATGCTAAAGAAGTTTTCTTTTGGTATGCCAATATGCCGACACGTGCAAAGGGACCTGTTGCAGTTGATTCCAGGTATATTTCAGAGGATGTACCCCAAGGGCTTGTTCTTCTTGAAACTTTGGGTTTAAAGCTTAATGTGGAGACACCTATTTGTACTGCATTAATTAATATTGCGTCCGCCTCTTTAGGTCGCAATCTACGATTAGAAGGCAGGACAGTAGAAAGATTAGGGGAAGATATGCTAGAACGTATTTTACAGGATAAAGAGGAGTGTAGTGAACTAGAATTCAAGGAGAATATGCTTAGATTATAGGATAATCATGCTGCAATTTCAGCTATAGCTGCAATTACCCGATCTATATCCTCGCCGGTATTAAAGTGGCCGGGGCTGAACCTAACCGCACCGGTGGTATCTGTCCCCAA
>DUQX01000027.1 GCA_012837615.1 Bacillota bacterium
ACGGGTATATCGAGGAGATCACACAGATCATTCATGAAATTGGTATCCCGGCGCATATTAAGGGCTATCTTTATCTTCGCGATGCAATCTCGATGGTAGCTGAAGAGATTGAACTTCTCGGTTCAATTACAAAAATATTATATCCGCGTATTGCTCAAAAATATGAAACTACTCCGAGCAGGGTAGAGAGGGCAATTCGCCATGCTATTGAAGTAGCCTGGGCAAGAAATAACATCGATACAATAAAGAAATTTTTTGGATACACAATCAATACTGAAAAAGGGAAGCCTACAAATTCTGAGTTTATAGCTCTTGTAGCTGACAGAATTAGGCTAAAGAATAGAAAGTACGACTACAAAGTCCTCTAAAAAGGTAAGGGGCTAGAAGCGAGGGGCTAGAAAATGTGGTGAAATAGTGGGCATGCTTATATCAAGATACATAAATGAGAATATGTAACACAACATAGCATGACATATTTATTATGTTCTGAATTACTTTATTTTTCCTGTACCCAACCTGCATGCTAACACAATATCATACTGTTACCACATATCATCGCGGTTGCATGCAACCGCGCGGCATTTTTTTGAATAAGAGGCGTTTAAAACGCCTTTTTTGTTTAAATTTAATAAATGGGGTTAAATTAAATATAGAAGGTGTTAGGCGTGGAAAAAAAAATCAAAGGTATTCTAAAAAAAGACCGTAGAACAAAAAATCTTTGCAAAAGACTGCAACCAGGCGACATTGCCTTAATTGCTCACAACAATCTCGATGAGCTGGCGGGGCAGGAGCTTGCAGAAGCAGGGGTTAAAGCGGTAATTAATATCGATAACACTATAAGCGGCGAGTATCCTGCTTTGGGAGCAAAAGTTTTGCTTGATAAAGGTATTTATGTTTTAGACAATGTAGGAGAAAAGATATACTCACTTGCCCGCGAGGGAGAAGTAATCACTATAGCCGGATGCAATATTTATTTTGAGGGAAAAAAACTGGGAGAGGGCAGAGTAATAAATAGAGAATTTCTAAAAAGGAAACTGGGCCTGGCGGAGAAAAATTTAAAACAGCAGCTGGATTTATTCGTACAAAATACTCTGGATTATGCAAGGAAGGAAAAAGATCTAATCCTCAAAAATCTGGAGATTCCTGATATTAGAACAAAGCTGGCAGGAAAACATGTGCTTGTTGTTGTAAGGGGCAAAAATTATAAAAAAGATCTGCAAACGATACGCTCTTATATTAAGGAAGTTAAGCCGGTTCTTATCGGCGTCGATGGGGGTGGGGATGCTCTTTGCAAGATGGGGTTCAGGCCACACCTTATTATCGGAGATATGGATAGCGTTGAAGACAGCTCACTAAAAAAAACCAGGGAAATAATCGTCCACGCTTATCCGGACGGCAGGGCTCCGGGGATGGACCGCATTTCCCGCATGGGCTTAAAAGCAAAAGTAATCGCGGCACCGGGTACCAGCGAGGATTTGGCATTATTATTAGCTTATGAAAAAAAAGCGGAGCTGATTGTTGCTGTGGGTTCCCATTCCCACATGCTTGACTTTTTGGAAAAAGGAAGAAAAGGAATGGCTTCAACTTTCCTGGTACGCTTGAAAATAGGTCATAAACTGGTGGATGCTAGAGGCCTTGCCCACCTGTATCGGGGAGGCATAAGGTGGCAGTATTTATCAATTTTAGTGGCCTCAGCAATTTTTCCAATCATTGTGCTGGCTTCCCTTTCGCCGCTTGTCCGTCATTTTTTTTATCTTCTTTCCTGGCGGTTCGGTTTTTACTGAGTTTAATATGTTTACTAGGGTGTGTACATATGGATCAGCAAAATCATTTTTTTTCGCTAATAGCTGTATTTTTGGCCCTGGGCATAGGAATTCTGATCGGAGCTTCCATGGGAGAAAATGCGCTTATACATAATCAAATTGCCGTTATTGAAAATTTAAGAAACGAAATAATGCGCTATAAAGACGAGATTAATACCTATTTTTCCTCGTTAACACTTCTGAAAGAAGAGCTAATTTATTGGGAATCATTGGAAGAAGAATATTTGAATCCCCTGCTTCTTGAAAATAAACTTTTAAACTGCTCTGTTAAAGTGATCGTCCGAGAAGAAATTCCCGAGGATCTGCTTGAATTTTTAAAGTTGACGGGAGCTTCTTATCGCATTTATGTTTTTGATGAGGAATTCAGCGGGGAAAAACCCGTTTTGTTGCAAGAATTTGCGAATAAAGGATTATTATTTAACAGCAAGGCTGAACTGTATAATAATCTGGGAAATGAGTTAATACTATCTTCTGAAAAACAGGATATAGCAGGAGACAGTATATTAAATATCCTAAAGGAAAAAAAATTACTGGAGATCGTCCCCGGTGAAAATATAGGTGCAAAATCCGATGGAAAAAGCGTATCCCCATTCAATGAAATTGTAAAAGAAATTTTTATTGCCACCAATTCCTCTGATCCGTTTTTTGCTTATCTTGTTGAAATGATCGGAAGAGAACAAATTATTATCTGGGAGGATTTTATTGATAATTATTTTATGAGCGTAGCAGATGTAGAAGATAGTATTGCCGGCGCAGAGGGCGACTCTGTATCTTTTAGCAGGCACGGTGCGAGCAGACTTTGTGGCAGGTTAGAACTGCTGGAGTTAATCAATAATATAATTTGATAATAAATGATAAAGAGCATGGAAAAATTATTGAGTTTGAGGGGGAAGAATATGCTGGTTTCTGCAATTGTCCCCGCCTACAATGAAGAAGGATGGGTTGGGAAAACAGTGGAAGCCCTGCTTAAGCTGCCGGAAATCTGTGAAGTAATTGTCGTCGATGATGGCTCGATTGATAAAACAGCCCTTGAAGCTCTAAATGCCGGGGCCATTGTGTGCCGTAACAGTGCAAACAGGGGAAAAAGCCAGGCGCTGAGAAATGGTGCCAGCATTGCCAGGGGAGGAATGCTGGCCTTTGTGGATGCCGATCTCAAGGATTCAGCTTCAGAAGTGAGCAAACTAATATCGCCTGTTATGGCTGATGAAGCTGATATGACCGTGGCCCGTTTTATATCTTCAGGAAAAGCCGGGGGGATGGGTCTGGTAAAATCCCTTGCCTACTGGAGCATTCGATATTATACCGGACAAAAAATGCTTGCCCCCTTATCCGGACAGCGTGTTATCAAGCGCTCCTTGTGGGAAGCAATAGATTTTAAGGCAGAAGGCTTTGCTGCTGAAGTAGCGTTGACAATTGAGAGCATTAAAAAGGGTTTTAGAGTAAAAGAGGTCCCGGTAGAAATGAATCATCGCGTGTGGGGAAACGATTTACGCTCTTTTTTTCACCGGGGATCCCAGTTTTTTGCAGTAATGAAGTTGCTTTTACAACATAATCTTTGAGCACCAGAGCTCCGGCTGTTTTTAAAAGGCTTGTAACTACTCAGGGCAGAGGAAAATCAGGGCATAGGAAACGGCAGGTGTGCAAAAAGTCACAGTATGAAAAATGAATTGTCACCCTAACATAACTTGTCACTCTGAACATAACTTGCACTCTGAACGTAGTGAAGAGTCTTGGATCCTTCGCTAACGCTCAGGATGACAATGCCGCGCATAGCTGTGAGCAGTTACAAAGGCTTATATAATTCTAAATATCTTGGCATCAAGCCATTCTTGAACACTAAAAGTAAAGGGAGTTTTTGCGGGTATGGAAATTATCATCGGTATAGTATTAATTCCCGTTCTAACAGTTTATTTTTTGACTCCTTATTACATTGAGATACACGAAAGAAAAGCAAGGGCGATAACATTAAATTATGAGGGGAAAAGGGTCGTTACAACAGGCGGCGTTATCTTATTGACAGCCTTAGTGTTTTCCAATGTATTTCTTTACTTCAGATCGCAAAATTTTTACCCTTTTCATCAACCATCAGTAAGCTGGTTCGCGCTAATTTATTTTGCTGGGGTAACCCTGTTGGGTGCTGTGGACGATATCCGGGGTGAAAAGAAATGTAAAGGTTTTAGCGGACATCTGAATAAATTATGGAGACGGGAGGGTATTTCTACGGGCATTTATAAAGCTGCAGGGGGAGGGTTGCTAGGGGCCGCCCTCTCAGCTTATGTAGTGGGGATCTCTGCCTGGCCTGAGTGGATTTTTAAAGGACTTTTTCTGGCCCTGTTTTCTAATATTTTCAATCTCCTGGATACCAGGCCCGCGAGAGCTACAAAGGTATTTCTTGTTTTATCTCTGGTGCTTATGCTCATTAAGGGTCCCTTTCCCGTGCTTTTTTCGCTCTGGAGCGCGCTTTATGTTTACCTGTTCTGGGAAATGAAAAAAAGCATTATGCTTGGCGATGCCGGCGCTTACCTGCTGGGGGGAGTGTTGGGTTATTATTTGATTCTTAATTTATCGTTGGGATTATTAATTGCGATAAGCTTTATGCTGATCTTTCTGCACTGGTACTTAGAGAAATTTTCCCTTAGCAGGCTTCTGGAAGAAAAAGTGCTCTTCTATCGCCTGAACCGAACGAACGGGAGAGGTTGAATTGATCGAAACCGCGATGGGTACAGTAGAAAATATCCTCTGGTCGAGGAAGGGAATACAATGCCTGGAGGTAAGCAGGGGGGAAACAAGGGAAAAAGCTATTAATTACCCCCCTCTAACGGGAACGGCCCTGCCGGGGCAGAAGGTCATATTAAATACCGCCGCCATAACGCTCGGGTTGGGAAGCGGGGGCTATCATTTCGTTATTGCAAATGAGGCCACAAATAATTTAACTTTATCCCCCGGGGGCCATATTATGAAATTGCGCTATACGCCGCTGCAGCTTAAAGTTCAGGTCTATGAGGAGTTCTTGAAAGACAAAAATCCGCTTCTGGCAAAAGGTAAATACCGGGGCTTGAAGGGCGTTCCTGTAGTAATAGGCGAGCTGCACAGTATGCTGGCTCCTTTTGTCCTGGCGCTGAAAAGGTTAAATCCAGAACGCAAGATCGCCTATGTCATGACCGACAGCGCAGCCCTGCCGCTTTACCTCAGCAATACAGTGCATCGATTGAAAGGTGATTCTTTACTCGAGGGGACGGTTACCTGCGGCCATGCTTTTGGAGGAGACCTGGAAACAGTTAATATTTATACAGCCCTGATGGCGGCCAAAGAAGAACTCGGTGCAGAGGTAATTGTCATTATGCCCGGGCCGGGTGTGGTGGGAACTTCTACCCGCTATGGCTTTAGCGGTGTTGAACAGGGAGAACATATTGACAGGATCCGAAAGATGGGGGGAACACCGGTTCTCATACCCAGGATTAGCTTCAGCGATAAAAGGGCAAGGCATATCGGATTAAGCCACCATACGCTGACCGTTCTCGGGGAAATATCCTCCGGCAGCGCTTACCTCCCGTTGCCGGTTTTTGACCGGAAAAAAATGCTCTGCATCCTTTACCAGTTGAAAAAAAATAATTTGTTCAGAAAGCACAGGGTAGAATTTATAAAAAGTACCGGGAAATTGCAACTTCTCAAAAATAGGGGCTATGATTTGCGTACAATGGGAAGAAGAATCGGTGAGGATCCGGCATTTTTTATTGTCGCTGCAACAGCCGCATTTTTTACAGAAAAATTGTATACAAGAAAAAACGCCAGGTAAACGGATAGCTTTTTTCCTCCTTTCTTCTTTTCCCTTCTCCTTTCCCCTTCTCCTGATGCAGCCAACTGCGGCACGGGATACCTGCAGGATTAAGAATAACAGTAACTGCTGAGCTATGCGCAAGATTTTCAGATTGTCAGGCTGTCAGATTGTCATCCTGAGCGTTAGCGAAGGATCTTTGTCCTGAGAGGAGCGAAGGATCCTGACTCTTCACTACGTTCGGGTGTCAGGTAGTGTGACTTTTTGCACACCTGACACCCGCTGTTCCTTATGCTCTGTTTGTGTTTGCTCTGAGGAGTTACGAATTATACTTTAACTGCCAGCTGTTCTTTCATTTTGCCTATCCTCCCGGTTTTGCATCAATATTTCTTTTCCTCTTTTTTTCCCCTTTATACATAAATCTAAACATATTCCCTTTTAAGATAACATATTATTAAGCAGTTAGTAGGACAAACCCCTCAGCGAGGTTTACGAGGTTTACTATGTTAAAACGATTCCAGAGAGATTTGTTGGAATATATCAGGGAAAACCTGGGCATATATACTGTTGTTACCATATTTTTTCTGACCGGTCTTCTTGTTGGGCCAATTTTGCTCGGGTTTTTACAGGATAGCCAGTTAACAGAACTGGGAACGGCGGTGAGTTTATTTTTTGAAGGGCTGAAAAACGATTCAGATATTGTCCTGCAGCCGCTTGAGCTATTAAAAATGTCTTATCGAAAAAATATTCTGTTACTAATAATGCTATGGCTGCTGGGCTTGCTTTGGATGGGTTCCCCGTTTATTTTGCTACTGCTTATTCTAAAGGGGTTTGCCATTGGTTTTACCGTTGGGTTTATGGTCAGCCATTACTCGCTTAAAGGAGTTATCTTTTGTTTAGCTGCTTTATTGCCGCACAATATCTTACTGGTACCTGTTTATCTCGCTGCAGGAGCTACAGCGATGACTTTTTCAATTATAAAAATAAAAGATCGTTTGGCGAAAAAGCGTATGGACAAGAGCCGGTATTTTCAACAGTACTGTACAATGATGTTTGCGCTGCTGGTTCTCATTTTAATCGGCGGCCTGATTGAAGCTTACATAACTCCCGTTTTTATGGAACTTGTAGTTAACATAATATAATTAATTGCATAAGCTGGGAAAAAAGGATAAATTATAACCTCATATCTTCCGCTTATAACAAATTATATTTATGCGCGGTTAATTATTTGTTTGAAAACATCCTGAAAAAAGGGTTTTCGCGATATGTGTGGAATAACTTATTTAAATTGCTGTTTTTTAGTTAAAGGGGATATCCTTGGATGGAAAGGATTTTAAAGGATTTTATCTATTATCTTTCGGTAGAAAAGGGGCTTGCAGAAAATACTCTGGAATCCTATCAAAGAGATTTAAAAAAATATCTAGGGTTTTTAAAAAAACGGGGGATAAAAGCTTTTAACGCTACTACAAAAAAACTAATTGTGGAGTATTTGGCTGAACAAAAAGAAAAAGGCTTGGCCGTTTCTACTATAACGAGGAATTTAGCTTCCATTCGTTCTTTTTATCAATATCTTTTAATGGAACAAATAATCCTGGAAAATCCCGCCGGGGAACTTGAATCCCCAAAAGCAGAAAAAAAATTACCTACTGTTTTATCGTTTAAAGATGTTGACCTGCTGCTTAGCCAGCCACAGGTAAAGGAAAATATCGGCATGAGGGATAAAGCGATGCTGGAGCTGTTGTATGCTACAGGAATACGTGTTTCAGAGCTTGTTTCTTTGAATCTTGATAATGTTAACCTGAAAATGGGGTTTTTAAAATGTGAGGGTAAGGGCAATAAGGAAAGGATGGTACCCCTTGGTTCTGTTGCGATTAAATGCCTTCAAGATTACATCCAAAACGGGAGGCTAAAATTGCTCAACCAAAAAGACGAAAGGGCGCTTTTTTTAAACCAGCACGGCAAACGGTTAACACGCCAGGGTTTTTGGAAAATATTGAAGAAATACGCTCGGAAAACCGGAATCAATGCGGAGATCACCCCTCATACGCTGCGCCATTCATTTGCCACGCATCTACTTGAAAACGGCGCAGATCTTCGTTCTGTACAAGAGATGCTCGGTCATGCAGATATCTCTACCACTCAAATTTATACCCAGATTACAAGAAAGAAAATAAAAGAAATATACAATCAGACACATCCCCGCGCTTAGAGGGTATGTGTCTCTATTATCTTAGATCTTTTTTCCTTCTTAAAGGAGGTTAATTATCATTTCGATAAACAGAGTATTTATCCTGGTACTGGATGGAGCAGGAGTCGGGGCTTTGCCGGATGCTGAAAAATATGGCGATGCCGGAAGCAACACTCTGGGTCATGTTTTGCAATCCAGGGATCTGAAAATTGATAATCTTGCTTCACTGGGGCTGGGTAGGATCATATCTACCAATAACGCCGGTAATGCCGGAGTTATTGAAAATACGCTTGGAGCTTATGGTAAAATGGCCGAGCTTTCCCCCGGTAAGGATACTATATCAGGACATTGGGAACTGGCCGGACTGGTCCTGGAAAAACCTTTTCCCCTTTATCCGCACGGATTCCCTGATGAAATAATCAGTTCTTTTGAAAAAAAAATTGGTCGGAAAACTCTGGGTAACATTGCCGCTTCGGGCACAGAAATTATTGATAAATTGGGAAAAGAACACCTGCGTACCGGATTTCCCATCGTTTATACTTCAGCGGATAGCGTATTTCAGATTGCAGCACACACGGAAGTAATTCCCCTGGAAACTCTTTATGAATGGTGCCTTCTGGCGCGCAGAGAAATATTTGTGGGAGATCATGCCATAGGCAGGGTCATCGCCAGGCCATTTAAAGGTGAACCCGGTAAGTTCTACCGCTTAAAAGAAAGGAAGGATTTTTCTTTAGCTCCTTTTGCACCTACTTTACTCGATCTGGTTCGGGATAACGGCCTGCAGGTATGGGTTATCGGTAAAGTGATGGATATTTTTTCCGGAAGGGGAGTTACCCGCCATCTTCCCGGTTTTGATAATAAGAGCATAATGGAGGCTGTATCTTTTGCGCTTGATGAAAATTTTGAAGGATTGTTGTGGGCTAATTTAATTGATTTTGATATGCTCTACGGGCACAGAAACGATGTTGATGGATATGCCGCAGCGCTGGAGATCTTTGATTGTTTTCTCGGTTCGGCTATAAAACGCTTAAAAGAAAAAGACCTGCTGGTTATAACCGCCGATCATGGCTGCGATCCAACTTTTAAAGGGACAGATCACACCAGGGAATATGTACCGCTGCTTATCTATGGGCCCCGTGTTATTCCAGGAAACCTTGGTATTAGGAAAAGCTTTGCTGACCTGGGAGCTACGCTGGCAGAGCTGTTATGTGGAAAACACACAATAAACGGTCAAAGCTTTGCGGGGAAATTGCTCAGAAGAGGGGAGGATCGGGGATGAAAGCATTGGAGCTGATTATTAAAAAAAGAGAGGGGCAGAGCCTTTCTGTTGAAGAGATAAATTTTTTAATCAGTAAATATGACAAAGGATTAATACCCGATTATCAAATCGCGGCTTTCTTAATGGCAGTTTATTTCCAGGGTCTGAACTCAAAAGAAACCGCAGCATTGACTGCTGCCCTGGCAGAATCAGGGGAGATGCTTGATTTATCCCCCCTGGGGAAACTGGTTGCCGACAAGCATAGCAGCGGAGGAGTAGGGGACAAAACAACCCTTGTCCTGGCTCCCCTGGTAGCAGCTGCCGGCGTTCCTGTGGCAAAAGTATCCGGTAGAGGGTTGGGTTTTACCGGAGGGACCGTGGACAAACTGGAGAGCATACCTGGCTTTAGTGCGGAGCTGCCGCTGGAAAGGTTCATCGAACTGGTAAAAGATAATAATCTGGCAATTATGGCACAAACGGAGAGGATGACACCCGCGGATAAAAAACTTTACGCCCTGCGAGATGTTACCGGAACGGTCGAAAATATTTCGCTGATAGCAGCTTCCATCATGAGTAAGAAAATTGCCGCCGGAGCCGGTGCTATATTACTGGATGTAAAAACAGGCCAGGGTTCCTTTATGAAAACCAGGGAGGAAGCATTTCACCTTGCGGAGACGATGTTCCGTATAGGGAAGGAAATGGGCAGGAAAATTATCTCAGTTGTTACGGACATGAATCAACCCCTGGGTTTTGCTGTTGGTAACGCATTGGAGGTGAAAGAGGCCATCAGTATCTTGAAAGGCGAAGGGCCTCCCGATGCGGAAAAGCTCTGTATCATTCTCGGCGGGTATCTGCTTGCGCTAGCCGACAAGGTGAGAAACCCCGAAGAGGGCCAGGCTGAGTTGCGCAAACTGTTAGATAACGGAGCCGCGCTGGAAAAATTTAAACAGATGATCAGTTCACAGGGTGGAAATGTTCAATGTGTAGATGATTTTTCGTTACTGCCACAGGCAAAATATATAGAAGTGATAAAAGCTCCCAAAGCAGGTTATATACGAGAAATTGACACAAAAAGAGTGGGCAAAGCGGCGGCCACTTTGGGAGCGGGAAGATCCTACAAGGAGGAAGAGATAGATCCCTCTGTCGGGATTCTTCTGAAACAAAAGGTTGGGGACGAAGTGCTTGAGGGGGATATTTTGGCCCACATCCATGGGAATAAAGAAGATCTCCTTCAGACTGCCTGCAAGGATCTGCTTAATGCCTTTACGATAAGCGATGAAAAGCCGGAAGAACTTCCGCTTGTTTATGGTGTGGTTCCTCCTTTTCCCTGTTAATTCCATAGCGCAGGGGCATTGTCCCCGGACCCCGGGGTTTTTCGCAATGGCTTTCCAAAGCGGCAGTAAAATGGTTGTATCCCTAGAACAAAAATTGATAAAAGTTATGTAACTGCTTAGAGCAAACACAATCAGGGCATAGGGAACGGCAGGTGTCAGATGTGCGAAAAGTCAGCACCTGTCACTCTAAACCTAGTGAAGAGTCAGGAGCCTTCGCTAACGTTCAGGATGACAATCTGATAACCTGACAATCTTGCGCATAGCCGAGCAGTTACAAAGCTATTATGAATAGATAAGCGGATAGATAGGATAGATGAGAAAATGGAACGGACAGGATGGAATGGATGGATGGGATAGATGGATGGGATAGATGGATGGGATGGAAGCCTTGCTTCAAAATGAAGCAAGGCTTCCATCGTTACAGGAGGCGTTTCCTTAGCCACACATAGAGCATGGCAGGGGACGGCAGGGTGAAAAATTACAGTTTGAAGATGATCGATTAACCGAAATTGTCATCCTGGGCTAAGCGAAGGATCTTACATCACTGTTTTCAAGGCAACAGAAAAGATAAATTGGCATATTTTTACACACTCTTACGTTCTCTGTCATGCGGCCACGCGCGCGCAACAGAGTTGTAGAAGAGAAGCAGTTTTTTTGTATCATTTTATGGGCAGTGGGAAAAATAAAGCAGGAGGGATAACTGAAATATGAAAAGAAGTTTTTTAACTGTTTGTTTGCAGATTTCTTTTATTTTATTTTTTTCTATGCTGCTCTTTTTTTCTGCGCTGCCCCCTTTTCCTTCAGGAAAAGTTCTAGCCTATGAAGGGGAGATCCAATCCAAAGCAGCGTTATTAATGGAGTATGACACAGGGGAAATTTTATTTGCTGTCAATGCTCATGAAAAACTATATCCGGCGAGTTTAACAAAAATTATGACTGTGCTACTGGCCCTGGAGGCGCTGGAAAGAGGGGAAATATCTCTGGATGATCAGGTTCCTGTAACAAATTATGCAGAATCAATGGGAGGTTCAACCATTTTTTTAAGCGCCGGTGATGTTGTTGATATGGAATCATTGTTAATTGGCATGGTCGTCGGTTCGGCAAATGATGCCGCCGTAGCAGTGGCTGAATA
This sequence comes from Bacillota bacterium, assembly GCA_012837615.1. Taxonomy (GTDB): domain Bacteria; phylum Bacillota; class Dethiobacteria; order DTU022; family UBA8154; genus DUQX01. Next base: position 11,511 of record DUQX01000027.1, read on the forward strand.
TATTGCGGGCAGCGAAGAGGGATTCGTTAAATTGATGAACAAGCGGGCAGATGAACTGGGGATGAAAAATACAAATTTTGTTAATGTTAACGGCCTGCACCACGATGATCATTATACCACTGCTTTTGACGTTGCCCTTATGAGCAGGGAATTGATGTCATACCCCATTTATACCCGTTGGAGTACTATCTGGATGGATGAAAACTTTTTGGAGGGAAAAATAAAAAGTGAAAAGGTATATTTAAGCAATACAAACCGTCTCATACATTATTATCAAGGTTGCGATGGCATAAAAACCGGGTACACGAACAAAGCCATGCATTGCATATCCGCATCAGCAAAAAGGGAGGATACCCGCTTTATTGCTGTTGTTATGAACAGCCCTTCCAGCGATATTCGCTACGAAGAGGCAAGAGATCTGCTAAATTATGGTTTTGCAAATTATTACTCCTTAGAGCTGGCTGATAGCAGAAAAATAATTTCAAAGTTACCTGTAGAGAAAGGTATTGTACAAGAAATAGACGTCCTGACCAGCGATAATTTAAGTCTGCTGATCAAAAAAGGCGAAGAACCGCAGTACAGAACTGAAATAGAGCTGCCTTCACGATTAAAAGCTCCTCTATCAATAAAAAAAAGTGTGGGAAAAATAAAAGTGATACAGGGAAATACCGTGTTGAAGGAAGTGGATCTTGAAATTGCCCAAGATGTGCCCAGGGCCTCCCTTACGAGCCTTTTCCAGAGGTACCTGAGAATATGGTTAAAATTTGGCAGGTAAAAATAAAATTTAGTTAAAAAGCCCTCATGGGCTTATTTTTTTGCAGGAAATCCCTTTTAAATGCAGAATTATTTTGCAGTAAGCGGTTATTAGAGGAGGGCATATCATTGCAGGTACAGCTCATTAGAAGAAAAAAAAACCTTATCGCACGCTTTAGAGGCGAATTAGATCACCATACTTCCGAAATATTTCGAAAGACTGTAGATAAAGAATTGGCAAAAAACGATCAGGTTCAAAATTTAATATTGAATATGGCTAATTTAACTTTCATGGACAGTTCCGGTATAGGTGCTATTCTGGGGCGGTATAAACAGGTTAAGGCCAGGGGGGGGAGGGTCATAATCTGCGGGTTAAAAACCCATAATAAAAAAATCCTGGAAATAGGAGGCCTGTTAAAGATAATTCCGGTTTGCAGCGATGAGAGCAAGGCGATAGCAAGTCTTGATTGATTATATTGATTATATTAATCATTTTTATTAGGAGGTGGAGACTGGCTTGTAGATTACAGGTCAGCTAGCTAATGAACTATATGATGCTGGAGGTACCCGCCAGATCAGAAAATGAAAGTTTTGTAAGAGTTGTGATCGCTGCTTTTGCAGCACGCCTCGATCCTACCCTGGAGGAGTTAAACGAAGTAAAAACCGCGGTATCGGAAGCGGTTACAAATAGTATTTTGCATGCATATGAAGATGACCGTGGAGTTATCAAGATAAACGCTTTTTTAAATGATCGGCAGCTAACTATAGAGATATATGATACCGGAAAGGGCATTGAAGATATTGCCAAAGCCCGTGAGCCGCTTTTTACTTCAAAACCGGAGCTGGAAAGATCCGGAATGGGCTTTACAATTATGGAAAATTTTATGGATGAAGTGAAAATCGAATCGATACCGGGAAAAGGAACAGCTATCAAGATGTCAAAATCCTTTGGCAGGGCTGTTAAAAACAATCATTAAATAAATAAGGGCATAAAAAAGGAGAAAAGCTTATGCCGGAGTATACTGAAAAGGAACTGCGCGAGCTTTATCTGAAAAATAAAGAGGGTGATCCGGATGCGAGGAAGAAGGTGGTTAATTATCACCTGCCTTTGGTTCATGCTCTTTGCAGGCGGTATCCCCTTGATTTAATCGAATATGATGATATATTTCAAGAAGGCTGCCTTGGGCTGCTCAAAGCTCTTCACAATTATAATCCTGACAGAGAAACAAAATTCTCAACATACGCTGTTCCTTTTATTCTCGGTGAAATTAGATCTTTTTTGCGTCGTAACGGTCACCTTCTTAAAGTAACGCGCTCCTATCACAACCAGTATTTCAAGTTGCTTAAAATCAGAGACGAATTGCAGCAGGCATTAAAACGCCGCCCGCGCCTGGAAGAACTGGCTGTAAAGACAGGCCTTTCAAAAGAAGAAATTGTCTATCTAATGGAGCTCCGGTATCCGGTTATGCCTCTTACTGAGGAAAGTATTCCAAGCAAAGATGACGACAGTTTTTTAGAAATAATTTTCTTAAAAGAGAAGTTGAATACGCTTTCTCCTCGCGATAGACAGATTATCGTTTTAAGGTTTTTTATGGAAAAGAGTCAGGAGGAAACTGCCAAAATCCTCGGTATATCCCAGTCCCATGTTTCACGCCTGGAAAAAGAAATAATTAAAGCATTACGGGAAAAGACCTGACAAGGCTATTTATTACGTAATGGAATGTTTTCAATATAAATTTATTACGAAAATACAAACAGAGGCTTGTCAAAGGCCTTTTTTTTATCTTGTCAAAGGCCTTTTTTATAATAAAAAAACCGAATACGAGAATAATAAAAAAAGAGCAAAACCCGGGAGGGAATTTTTCGTTGTTAAAGGATACGCAACATTTTATTTTTTTAGTTCTGATTATTATTGTTTTGATGACGGTCTTTTCCTTTTTGTTGGTCAGTTCTCTTTTGCCTCCAGAAGATCAGGTTCCCCGACGATCCAGGCCGGTCATCATCTATACAATAGGGGAATAGAAGGTAAAAAAATGAGGTAAACTATCCAAGGTTAAATTAATAAAAAGGTTAAATTAATAAATAAGAAAGGAGAGAAAAAAATGGGGGTAGCGAAGGTAATTGAGTTAATTGGCGAATCGAATGAGAACTGGGAAAGTGCGGTCAGGGATGCAGTAAGGAGGGCATCTGAAACTGTTGAGGGTATTACCGGCGTTGAAGTGTTAAATCTAACTGCAAATGTTTCCGACGGCGACGTTGTAGAGTACAAAGCCAATGTGAAATTGGCTTTTGGCGTACGCCGGTAATATGTTAGCGAAAAAGGGGGTGTAAACCATTAATAACGGAGAAAAGAAAGATATTCTGGTGGATAGAAATTGGATCAACAACTGGCAGAGGTTAAAACACCCCAAACCTCCGCTTATAAAAAATATAATTTATGCTTTTATTTTTGGAGGTTTAATCTGTACATTTGGGCAGCTTATTTTAAACATTTACATTTCCCTGGGTGTGCCGCAGCAAGAGGCGGGAAATCCCACTGTAGCAACTGTAATTTTTATTGCAGCATCGCTTACTGCAGCCGGAGTCTTCGATGATATTGCAAGTATTGCAGGAGCAGGTATTGCAGTACCTGTAACGGGTTTTGCAAATTCGGTGACTTCCATGGCCATTGAGTTTAGGAGAGAAGGTCTGGTTACCGGAACAGGATCGAAGATGTTCGCTCTGGCTGGATCCGTCATTGTATTCGGTGTGGTAACCGCTTTTGTGGTTGGGCTTATATCAGCCTTAATCTAAAAACATGGGGAGGAACGGCGGGTAATTGCAAACATTAAGAGTGGAAAGGAAAATTGGAAGACAGAGCGTTCTTTTAGAAAAGGATGTAATGCTACTTTCTTCCGCAACAGTCGCAGGCCCCAAAGAAAGTTTGGGGCCTTTATCGGCTGACTTTGACCGTAGCTATAAGGATAATATTATTAAAGAAAAAAGTTTTGAAAAAGCTGAATGTCATATGCTTGAAGAAGCCTGTTATCTTGCCCTGGGAAAAGCACGGTTATCTCCAGAAGACATTGATTTCTTTATTGCCGGAGATCTTCTCAATCAGATAGTCACTGCCACTTTTTGCGCCAGGAAGCTGGCTATTCCCTACCTAGGCATTTATGGTGCCTGTTCAACGCTCTCGGAGGGATTATCTCTGGGAGCGATGCTGGTTGAAGGTGGTTTTGCTAAACATATCCTTGTCGGCACATCCAGCCATAACTGCAGTGCGGAGAGGCAGTTTCGATATCCTACGGAATATGGCTACCAGAAGCCGGGTTATTCTCAATGGACCGCAACAGGGGCGGGAGCAGTTGTTCTTGGAACCAATGGGCAGGGGCCCCGTGTAGAATCCATTACTGTAGGTAAAATAGTTGATGCAGGGGTAAAAGACCCTTTTGCTCTCGGCGTTGCCATGGCAGCGGCGGCTGCAGATACGATATATAATCATTTCCTGGATTTGGAAAGAGATCCGACTTATTATAATATCATCCTAACCGGGGACCTGGGCGGAATTGGGAAAAAGTTAAACGAGGATATCCTAGCAGGAAAAGGTTATGATATCCAGCCTAATTATACCGACTGCGGGGTGCTATTATATTATCCGCATCAAAAAGTAGATGCCGGGGCCAGCGGTTGTGCCGCATCGGCTCTGGTTTTTCTGGGCCATTTTTACCGCAAGATGATGGCAAAAGAACTGCGAAAAGCCCTGCTCGTGGCCACCGGAGCTCTACACAGTCCCACTACGGTATTGCAGCAGGAGAGCATTCCCTGTATTGCACATGCAGTTTCGCTGGAAATTTAATCAAGTCGAAGAGGTGTAATTATGGGTACATATTTAACGGCCTTTATAGTTGGCGGTATCATCTGTGTTATCGGACAGCTATTATTTGATTTAACTCCGTTTACCCCGGGCCATATTTTAACCGGTTTTACCGTCGGTGGAGGAATCCTGGGGGGATTTGGCCTCTATGACCGTTTGATCTCTTTTGCCGGAGCGGGCGCGTTGCTGCCTATCTCCAGCTTTGGCAATTCCCTGGCAAAAGGCGCTATGTCGGAGGCAGCCCGTACGGGGATATTGGGAATTTTAACCGGCATGTTTGAACTTACTTCTACAGGGATAACGTCCGCCATTCTTTTTGGTTTTATTATGGCTGTATTTTTTAAACCAAAAGGATAGAAAGAAGGATATTTACTGCCATGTCACAGGATAAGACATTCGTATATCCAAAAATTGAGGATAACATTGAGCATCTCCGCAAAGAACTGGGGATAGGTGTTAGTTTTGACGTTCTGTTAAGAGAGTTTAAAATTGGCCGCAAAAAAGTGGCCTTTGTTTTTCTGGATAGTTTTTCCAACGGGGAAGTAATTATCTATATCATGCAAACCCTTTTGAGCGTAAAACAGGAAGACATTGTGCCCAATCCCCTGGAAAAAATTACAGCCAAAATATTACCTTATGGAGAAATTACCTTTGTTGACAACCTTGAAGAAGCGGTCAATGAGGTGTTAGGCGGGCCGCTCATTTTTTTAATTGATGGTGAAAAGAAAATAATTATCTTAGATATCAGACAATACCCCGGTAGACAGCCTGATGAGCCCGATATAGAAAAAATTACCCGCGGTTCAAGAGATGGTTTTGTTGAGACGATGCTGTTTAACGTTGCCTTGATCAGAAGAAGATTAAGGGATCCCAAACTGAGAGTTGAAGGCGTTACCATAGGCAGCAGATCTTTAACAGATATAGCGTTGATATATATTAAAGATATTATTAATCCCAATATACTGGAAGAAATCAGGGGTAGGCTGTTAAAAATAGATGTTGACGGCTTACCGATGGCGGAAAAAACAGTTGAAGAATTTATTACTGCGGATTTTTGGAACCCCTTTCCCAAAGTACGCTACACAGAAAGACCGGATGTGGCTGCAGTTCATCTTCTGGAAGGGCATGTGTGTATCGTAGTCGACACCTCCCCTTCCGTGATGATCGCTCCTGTTACATATTTCCACCATGTCCAGCACGCGGAGGAATTTCGGCATAACCCCATCGTAGGTGTTTATATACGCTGGGTTCGTCTGCTCGGCATTATTCTTTCGGTGCTTCTTGTCCCTGCCTGGCTTTTAATAGCAGATTACAGCCAGATGCTGCCTGAAAGTTTTCAATTTATCGGCCCTAAGGAGGAGTTCGCGTTACCTCTATTTATACAATTTATCCTCGCAAATATCGGACTTGACTTGCTGAGAATGGCCAGTATTCATACTCCGTCTCCGCTATCTACGGCACTGGGACTTGTCGGTGCCTTGCTCATCGGAGATATTGCCGTTACAGTAGGCATTTTTGTTCCCGAGGTATTGCTATACATAGGGCTGGTAGCGGTAGGTATCTTTTCTACTCCCAGTTGGGAGCTGGGGCTGGCAAACAGGCTGGTGAGCCTTCTGTTGTTGTTATTAACCGGCCTATTTCAAGCTTATGGTTTTGCCGCGGGATTATTAATTGTGTTTGTCAGGTTGGCTACTACGCGATCCTTCGGCATACCCTATCTGTGGCCCCTTTTGCCATTCGACGGCAAAGCTCTTTTTAGCGTATTGTTTCGAAAACCGGTACCCATTAAAGGATTCAGGCCTTCTTTTCTAAAGACCCGTGATACCGATACTTCACCTCCTGGGGAAAAATGAAAATAGCTCTTTAAGGCGAAATCGTTTTCTGGCAGAATTTACTTTATTTACCTGGGAATAGCCATTTAATGCCTGGGAATTACCATAATATAACTGGTAAATGGCAAATAATAACTGGAAATTACCTTAATATACCTTAAAATACATGTTTTTGCTATTTTTTACAAAAATACTCTACGCTAAGTAAACAGCACTTCTCCCGTTTTAGCGTTCTTTTGCTGCAATTATGATTGTCTCTCATATTTTTTCTTTTGTTATTATATGGTATAATCAATTGATGCTTGGACAAGTAACCGGAGTAATTTTAAACAGAGGATTTTTATATAATGACCAACCTCGCTCACCATATCAATAGTTCCCTTTCAAAAGAACTTCATGCGATGATTTATCTTTTGGGGTTTTTTGCCCAGAAAAAATCTTTTAAAGTATATGCCGTAGGAGGCTTTGTCAGGGACCTTTTACTGGGTAAAGAAAACCGCGACCTGGATTTGGTTGTCGAGGGTTCTGCCGTAGATTTTGCCAAATATGTAGCAAAGAACCTGCCGGGGCAGCTCCAGTGCTTTGAAAGATTTGGAACAGCCAAGTTGAGTTTATCAAAGGGCATTGTATTTGATATGGTTACGGCAAGGCAAGAATTTTATGCTGGTCCCGGTGCACTACCGGACGTTGAGAGGTCTTCCCTGAAAAATGATCTTTATCGCAGAGATTTTACTATCAATACCATGGCCTGTGCTCTGAACCCTGAAAATTTTGGCCGTCTTTATGATTTTTTTGGAGGCCGAAAAGATTTAGAAAAAGGAATTATCAGGGTGCTGTATAAGCTTAGCTTTGTGGATGATCCTTTGAGAATTATTCGGGCCATTCGCTTTGAACAGCGATTTAATTTTATAATCGAGGAAGAAACGCTTACCATGCTGCGGAAAGCCATAGGAAACAGGGTACTGGAAAAGGTCAGCAAAGAACGCCTTTACAACGAAATCCGGCTGATCTTTACAGAACCTTCTCCTCTAAAGGTCTTGATCCGGCTGAATGAGATGCAGCTGCTTAAGGTAATATTTCCGCGCCTGGAGTTTAACGAGAGGCTAAAGGAAAGGCTGCGGCGTTTGGAAAAGGGTATTACAGAACTGGTAGAAAGCGACCCCGAAGGAAAATGGAACTATTTTATTCTTTATCTCTCAGCTCTTTTCTATGATTTATCGGAACATGATACCGCTTACCTCTGTCATCTGATGCGCCTGAGAAGAAAGGAACGGCTTAGATTATTTGCCGTATTAAAGAAGACTCCGAAAGCCATACCAGAATTAAAAAAAGAATTCATCAGGCCTGCACGCCTTTATTTTCTCCTTAATGAAATACCGCTGGAAGGGCTTCTGCTGATGACGGTTCTGGAAAAAAATGATCCGTACCTGCGGGAACATATCTCTTATTATCGCAGGGAATTGGTTCACCGGCGGCTTCTAACGAATGGCGATGATCTGCTGGAGAAAGGGCTAACGCAGGGGCCCGTTTTTAACAGGGTTTTAAAAAGTCTTCACGAGGCTGTTCTTAACGGAAAAGTATCCGGAAAAGAAGAGGAACTAGAATACCTGTCCTATTTAATTAAAAAGAACAATATGTATCAAGAAACCGGGGAAGGAGAAAAATAAAAAATAATGATTTCACTACCAACCGATCTGCTGGGCCGCATACCGGCTTTACTTATTGCCATAACCTTTCATGAATATGCCCATGCCAGGATGGCATATTTCTGGGGTGATCCAACAGCCAAGCTTCAGGGCAGACTTTCCCTAAATCCCATAGCCCACCTTGATCCTATTGGACTGCTCATGCTCGTTATTGTGCGCTTCGGCTGGGCAAGGCCGGTTCCCATTAATCCTTTTAATTTCAGGGATCGCAGAAAAGGCCTTTTCTGGGTATCGTTTGCCGGCCCAGGTATGAATCTGATTCTGGGCTTTCTGGCAACATTTTTCTATGTTATTTTTAAAATAACAACGTATAAGATTTATGGGAGCAGCCTGTACGGCATTGTAGGCAGCATACTGTATAATCTGGTCATCTATAATGTCTTTCTTGCGATTTTTAATATGATACCGCTGCCGCCTCTCGATGGTTCAAAAATACTGTCAACCATGTTGAGGGGAAGAAATTTACAAGTTTATCAGCAAATCGAACCATACGGACCATTCCTGCTTATTTTATTGCTTGTATTTGGCGGGTTAGGTCATATTTTAGGCCCTATCGCTTTTTTTATCATTAATATTTATGAAACAATTGTATCTATTGTGGTAACTCCATTTTTATAACAGAAAAAGATTATTATTGAAGGGATTGATATGACTTGCAGCAAAAAAAGGGGACAATCTTTAGCGGGATGAGGCCCACAGGGAAACTTCACCTGGGTAATTTGTTCGGTGCCCTGGAAAATTGGGCTAAGCTTCAGGATGAGTATCGCTGTTTTTTTTCTGTAGTTGACTGGCATGCTTTGACAACGGCCTACGAGGATCCGGCTGAGATCAGCGAAAATGTTAAAGAGATGGTTATTGACTGGTTGAGCTGCGGGATAGATCCCGAAAAGTCGATTATCTTCAGGCAATCCGACGTTAAAGAACATGCGGAACTACACCTGTTGCTTTCCATGATAACTCCATTGTCCTGGCTTGAACGCGTTCCCACTTACAAAGAGCAGCTAAAGCAGATCGAGGGGCGCAATCTGGCCACCTATGGTTTTTTAGGATACCCCCTTTTACAAGCAGCGGATATTCTTCTTTATAAAGCAGACGCCGTTCCTGTAGGTGAGGATCAAGCTCCGCATATTGAGTTTACCAGGGAAGTTGCGAGGAGGGCAAACTACCTGTATAAAAAAACTATCTTTCCCGAACCTGCTACCATATTAAACGAATATAAGGTGGTGCCGGGCCTTGACAACCGCAAAATGAGCAAAAGTTATGATAACGTCATCGAAATATCTATCGCTCCGGAAAAAATTTCGGAAAAAGTGCGCCTGATGATCACCGATCCCGGCCGCATCAGAAAGAACGACCCGGGTAATCCGCAGATATGCAGCATTTATGCCTTTCACCACATTTTTAATGCCGCCGAACTTTCCGGTATTGAAGAATCGTGCAGGGCAGGGGCGATAGGATGTGTAGAATGTAAAAAAGTCCTTTCCAGCAGGATGCAAGAGTTTTTGGAACCTATTTATGCCCGGCGCAAGAAGCTGGAAAACAGCCCCAAAATAATTGATGAAATACTGGAAGAAGGTAGAAAAAAAGCGGTAAAGGTTGCTCGTAAAACCATGGAAGAATTCCGGTCCTTAATGGGAGTCTAATGTGCACATGGAGGCATAACGATAAGGCATGAGGACGTTAAAAAGCCCCAAACAAAAACATGATGAAAGCCGTTACTACGTTAAACTTCCCGCTTTTGAGGGCCCCTTTGATCTTCTCTTTCACCTCATAAATAAAGAGGAGGTAGATATATGGGATATTCCCTTGAGCAGAATTACGGAGCAGTATCTCGAATACCTGCATTCATTGCAAGAATTAAATACGGATCGGGCGGGGGACTTTTTAGTAATGGCCGCCTCCCTTTTGCACCTGAAATCGCGCATGCTGCTGCCGCAGGCTCCTTCCCTTCTTATAGAAAGAGAGGAAGAAGCTCTTTTTTTTGGCTCTAAAGAGGAGCTTGTACGCCGCCTGCTGGAATATAAACTTTACAAATCAATGGCTGTTCAGCTTAAAAAAAGGGAGGAACAGCAGAAAAAAATTTTTCTGCGGCTACCGGAAACGCGGAAAATTTATTTCGTTAACAAGCAGTTGAATTTTTATGGTTATGATCTGAGCCTTCTGCAACATGCTTTACTAAATATCGAGAAAAAGAAAAACAAAAATAGATTTAAACAAACAAATATAAGGCTGCCGGAAGGAATATCTTTTTCAAAAAAAATCCAACATATCATAACCAGATTAAAAAGGAATACCGCGCGCTTATATTATTACCTGGAAGATTTCCTTCTCAAGAGAGAGAAAAGGGAGACAGTCCTAACTTTCTTTGCTCTTTTGGAGCTGGCAAAACGTGGAAGCATCTCTCTTCGCCAGGAGAAAAATACCGATAGAATCCAAGTGCTAAAAAAAATATAGATGCTTTAAATAAAACGTACCTTTGCTTTCCTTTAAGAACTGGCTTGAAAGGAGGTATACGATGCAGGACAACGGGGCGGGACAAACTACAACTGTAACGACTACGGCTATCATAGAAGCTGCTCTTTTTTTAAGCCATGAGCCTTTATCTCTTGAAAAATTGAGGCAAATCTGTGGAGCCTCTCTCAAAAAAGTAAAGGATTCCCTGCAAGAAATTAGGGCAGATCTATCAAGAAACGAAAGGGGGCTTGTTCTTCTGGAGACATTAAAAGGCTTCCAGCTGGGAACCAAACCGGAAACAGCGACTTATCTAGAAAAAATGTTTACCGAAGACCAGATCAACACCCCTCTGTCTCAAGCGGCACTGGAAACCCTTGCTATTATCGCTTCCAAACAGCCGGTCACCAGAATAGAAATTGAAAATATTCGCGGCGTTAATACTGAGGGGGTTATTGAAAATCTATTAAAAAGAGGCCTGATCAGAATAGCAGGCCGCAAAGAAGGGTTAGGAAGGCCCCTTCTTTATGAGGTAACTGATGAATTCTTGCTATATTTTGGCATAAAGGATCTCGCTGAATTAGAAATATTAAAAGGCCTGGATACTTAATACTTATTATCCTGAAATTGGAGAAACTAATAAGAAGACTTTTTTAAAAGCAGGTGTATTCATGTTATCGGCAAAGTCTTTTTATTTTTGGTTTCTCCTTTTATTATTACTCATTATTCTCCTGTTGTTGCCTTTAACAATACGAATATCAATTAATAATTTGCGGAAAGCTAATAGCGTATCTTTTGAACTATTTATTTTATTATCGAAGAGGTTCCAACTTTTTGCTTATAAAAAGGCTCTATTTTCTTTAAATAAAAATGAAGGGACCCATGTAATCTCCTTTTTTCGATCGCTTCTAGGGGGAAAACAAAGTTGGAAAGAGCCGCGCGAAATAAGAACAATAAAGCACTTATTATTCATATACCGTTTGATCTCTTCTTTTGGCTGTGAAAGGCTGGATTTGTACATCAAATTGGGGACCGGCGATCCATCCTTGACCGGGATAATAACCGGTTTCCTGCGTTCTTTTTTCGGTATAATCTCTTTGCTTATTGCTAACAATTTGGGAGTTCGTCAAAGGCCGGGCTTTTTTGTTTATCCGTCTTTTTTTCAAAAAGAGCTCAGGTTTTTTTTCCGTGCAGAGTTTGGTTTAAACGGGCTGAGGATTATGCATTACTTAATGCAGCTTTTTTGGGAAATAGCGGTTGCCATGAATTTAAAAAAATTATGGAGGTGTTTAAAATATGGGCGAACATCCTATTCAGGGTTTAATGATTACGGCGATGGAAAACTTAAAAGAGATGGTTGACGTAAATAAAATAGTTGGCAGCGCCGTAGAAACACCTGACGGACATGTTATTATTCCGGTATCCAGAGTAACATTTGGATTTGTTGCAGGAGGGACAGAGTTTGACGCAATGGAAGAGCAGCAAAAGGCGGCTGCTCAGAATCAAAATCAGAATCAAAACCAGGGCGATAATTTTCCTTTTGGCGGGGGAAGCGGTGGCGGGGTCTCAATCCAGCCGATAGCTTTTTTAGTCGTGGGTCCAGGTGAAGTCAGGCTTTTACCCGTTGATCGAAACGCAGTTCTTGACAGGCTAGTCGATCTGGCACCCCAGCTGTTCCAGCATATTGAAGATATATTAAAACCGGACAGATCCAAAAAGCAATATCCCCAAACTATGATATAGATGATGAATTATTATCCCAGGTAAAGAATAAATATAGCTAGAGGGCCCTTCAGGTTTGTTGTTAACTATGAAAGTAGACAAAGGGAGAAGAAATGGCCAGAAAGGTTTTTTTTGTCTTTTTCATTATATGCTTGTTGCCTGCGAATATTTCGTTCTCTGCATCAGCTGTAAGGCCTCTCCCGGCCGCACCACAACCGGAAATATCTGCAGAAGCCGCTGTTTTACTTGACTGGAACAGCGGAAGAATCCTCTATGCCAGAAACCCGCATTTACCCAAGCATATGGCCAGCACTACAAAAATTATGACAGCTATCATTGCTCTGGAGAGGGGCAATATGGACGAAGAGGTCATTACCAGTCCCAGAGCGGCAAATACAGGGGGATCATCGATCTGGTTGGAGGAAGGGGAAGTAAAAACTCTGCAGGAACTATTATTTGGCCTGATGCTGCGTTCCGGCAACGATGCAGCGGTAGCAATTGCCGAACATATAGCCGGAGACCTGGAATCTTTTGCTGAATTGATGACGAAAAGGGCAAGAGAGCTGGGCGCAAAAAATTCTTCGTTTCGCAATCCTCATGGTTTGCACGATCCCAAGCACTATACCACCGCTTACGATCTGGCACTTATTTCCTCGCATGCCATGGGTTTAAAAGAGTTTAGAAACATTATTTCCACCCCAAGTGTAACGATATCCTGGCCTGGGCATCCCTGGTCCCGCTATCTGTATAATCAGAATAAACTCTTCGACCTTTATGAAGGTGCGGAAGGAATTAAAACCGGCTGGACTACCCCGGCAGGGCGATGCTTTGTGGGGGCAGCTGAACGAGGAGGGCGCAGGCTTATCTCCGTAGTATTAAATGCTCCGCAGATGTGGGAGGATACCATCTCTTTACTCGACTACGGCTATAATTGCTTTTCTAATGTCAACCTGGTTAAGGAAGGTCAGTATTTAAAATCGGTAGCGGTTGCCGGCGGAGCTACCCAAAAAGTAGAAGCAGTTGCCGGCGGTAAATATTTTTACCCATTGCAACCATTGGAGGAAGATAAGATAACGTACCGCTTTGTTTTAAACGAGCCTTTAAAAGCTCCTTTGAAAAAAGGTGAAAGGATCGGAGAGCTAGAGGTTTACTTTGAGCAAGAGCTAACGGGAGTAGTCGACCTGCTGGCCGGCAGTGAAGTTCCCAAAATAAGCCTCTGGAGACAACTTATTAGCTTCTTGGGGAAGGGAGAATGATGTGGTAAATCTACTGTGGGCAGGAATAATCGTCATAGCTATTGTAATTGCCGGAATAAACGGAAAGGTTAATACAATCACCCCCATAATTTTTAGCTCAGCGGAAAATGCTGTGAATATTTCTTTGAGCATGATCAGCATTATGGCCTTCTGGCTGGGCATTATGAAAATCATTGAAAAATCCGGTTTTATTCATCTGGTTATCTTTTTTTTAAAACCGCTGGCTTATTGGTTATTTCCGGGTATTCCGCGCAATCACAGGGCCATGAACTCCATGTTGATGAATATGAGCGCTAACTTGTTGGGTATGGGGAATGCTGCTACGCCATTCGGCATCAAGGCGATGGAACAAATGCAGCAGTTAAACCCGGATCGCGACACCGCTACGGATAATATGTGTACTTTTCTAGCTATAAATACCTCCAGCCTTACTTTGATTCCTACTACTGTCATCGCCATCAGAGCTGCAACAGGTGCACAAAACCCAACGGATATTGTGGGGACTACTATTATTGCGAGCCTGTGTTCTATAACGGTAGCTATCCTCGCCGACAGGCTGTTCCGTTATTACTTCGGGAAAAAGAATCAGCGGTTATCCTTTAATAATAAAAAAATATCGTCTAAGAGATAGGTTATCATATGGATTCATTATATTCTGCTATCAATGTTATCTCTGTATGGGTTGTGCCCGGCCTCATCCTCCTGTCGCTAATTTATGCTCATTTTCGCGGGGTAAAAGTATTTGATACCTTTGTTGAGGGGGCTAAAGAAGGTTTTGAGATGTCCGTCAGGCTTATTCCTTTTCTGGTAGGGATGATGGTCGCTATAGGTTTATTCAGGGGTAGCGGAGCCATGGAGCTTATCAGCAACCTTATAGAACCGGTATTGGGTTTTTGTGGGATACCTGCAGATATTCTTCCCCTGGCCTTTATGAGGCCTGTTTCTGGAAGCAGTGCACTGGCTATTACTACAGAAATAATGAACATCCATGGGCCTGATTCGCTGATCGGGCGCATGGCGGCTACGATGCAGGGGAGTACGGATACTACTTTATATGTGCTCACAGTATATTTTGGTGCAGTAGGTATTAAAAAAGTACGCTATGCCCTTGCTGTTGGATTAATAGCTGACCTGGCGGGGATCCTGGCAGCGGTGCTTATCTGCAACCTGGTTTTTGCCCCAAAGATATAATATAATTTAATTATCACCAAAAGCCAAAGATAGTTGTCTTTCAAACAATACGCAGAGGTGAATAATGATCCTGTTCCAGTACTGAAAGGTGCTATGGTATGAGCGATTTAATAAGGCTGCAAAAATACCTCGCCGCCGGGGGTGTGGCATCCCGGCGTGCTGCCGAAAAGTTGATCGAAGCCGGAAAGGTAAAGGTTAACGGTAAGGTAGTAAAAAAACTGGGGGTAAAAATAGACGCGCTCCATGATATTATCGAAGTGGATAATAGCGTTATTACCGTTCCTGATAAAAAACAGTACTATCTGCTTAATAAACCCAAGGGGTATCTGACAACGGTAAGGGATCCTTTTGGAAGACCGACAGTAATGGATTTATTCCCTCAGGAATTAAGGAAAGGGCTTTTCCCCGTCGGTAGGCTAGATCTGGATACCGAAGGCTTACTCCTGGTTACCAATGATGGTGAAACGGCCTTTCGGCTTACTCACCCCCGATTTAAAATAAAAAAGAAATACATTGCCAGGGTTAAAGGTATACCCAGGGAAAAAGATCTGCAGCAGTTTAAAAAAGGAATTCTG
Source organism: Bacillota bacterium (assembly GCA_012837615.1). Taxonomy (GTDB): domain Bacteria; phylum Bacillota; class Dethiobacteria; order DTU022; family UBA8154; genus DUQX01. Next base: position 26,853 of record DUQX01000027.1, read on the forward strand.
CTGGAGGACGGGCCTACTTCACCTGCTGATGCCGCTATAATTTCGACTGATAAAAGTAACGCTTTGCTGCAGATTACTCTCCACGAAGGAAAAAAAAGGCAGATAAAGCGAATGTGTAAAACACTCGGTTATCCCGTGCTTTCGCTGAAAAGAACTGCCATTGCTTTTTTAAAACTTCACGGGCTCAGGCCGGGGGGGTACAGGACGCTGACACCTTTGGAAATAAACAAACTCGCAACTTTGCTGGGATTAAAAGTATAATTTATCATCTTTTTCTGGACAGGCTCTATTATGACGGCAGGAAATAGTTTTGTTTTCTCGAATTAGATCCTCATAAAAGGGTTAAAATAGTTTCAAATAAGGAATGGAAATAATTGCTCATTTTCCCGGCGTTTATTCCAGGGGAGGGGTAAAAATGTTGAAGGCTGAAGTTAATTCGAGGGAAAGGGATAAAGAAGAAAAAAACCTGCATGAAAGCCACACAAACTCGAAAATAAAATTTAAAGTAAGATTTGATTATAAAGGAAAGCCAAAACCGGCAAGGTTTTTCTTCGGTGGCAAAAAAACCGAGAGTGTCGCCAATGACTATAGGGAGCAGCAAGTACAGCTTTGGCGAAATGTGCCTTTGCAGGGGATAAATGTTGAGAATATGGATTTGGGTGAAATATATAATGTATTTGACGAAGAATTAAACGAGGAGATCGCCTATGCTCCCCTTGAATTAGTAGTAAGTGCTGATTCACTGGAAGATCTTTTGCGCTTTATTATTAGAGAAGAATTTAGACGCATTGAAATCATAGAACCGCAGAGTATTCTTCTCAACAACAGGGAAATAGAAAGGTTGCTTTTCAAAATAAACGAACATTTACAAAACAAAATAGCGTATCTTATTAGAGAAAACAATCGCTAAAGGGTTGCCTGCTTTCCTCAGGTAATCACCCCTTAATTAGCATAAAGCTCCCCTTTCTGCATAAAAATATGTTATAAGGGGGGCTTATTAATATGGATTTTGATAAATGGTTACAGCGCTTTGTTACAAAAGTAGAAAAAATAATTTTTCGCCTGGCCCTTGGACTCGTTGTTCTCCTTTTTCTTGTTCAGGCTTTCCTTATGGAGGATGATGCACGGCTATTTCTTACTAAAACCGATCAGCTTGAAGGGATACCGGTTATGGATAGCATTCAGGATGTGTTAGGTAGGGGAATGCTGAAAGAAGAAACGCGCCCTGCAATTAAGGAAAAAGACGAGGAAACAGCTTTGGCAATTAAACTCATCCCCCCGGAAGGGGTATCCGTAAAATTGTATCTTCAGGTTAACAACAGGATTGCTGCACAATTAGGTGAAACGGATATTTATGTTCCAGTAAAACCCGGCGATTTACTGGAACTGGTTGGGGATGTCCCGGGTAACACCCCTGCAAGGGTCAAAATCGTGAAAGTATATGGAGACCTGCAAGCTCCAGAAGAGGGGTGTGAAGTGACTACCTTTGGAGAAAAAGAACTTTTAGCCTGGATTATACCTTAAAATTCAATGTTTAGGGTTGTCAAAACGACTATTATAGTATATTATTGCAATGGGTGACTTTTCTTTTTTTCTATGAGGTGGTTACGAGGTGCAGTATGCTGGGTGGAAGTTTATTAAAGGGGCAGAAAGTTTTTTTGATAGTATCTCTATTGCATTTTTTGAAGAAACAAAAAAAATATTATCTAATTATAAATACCATTATAAAAATAACCGGTTATTTGTCGGTAAGCATGTCCTCATGCTCAGACCTTGGACATGAATACCGTGGTATCCGGTTTTTTATTTAACGGTTTTTTATTTAATAAGATAAACATAGCGATCGAGGTGGAAAAATGCAAATAGCTATTGACGGCCCTGCAGGAGCTGGTAAAAGCAGTGTTGCCAAAGAAGTTGCCTGCCGTATGAACTTGAAGTGTCTTGATACGGGGGCAATGTACCGTGCCATCACCTACAAGGCGTTGAAAGAAAATATCGATATCAATGATGGTAAAAAGCTCAGCGAGCTGGTGAGAAAATGCAATATGGAAATAGATTATCATAAAGAAAGAGGGACATTAATAATTTTGGACGGTGAGGATGTTACCGAAAAAATAAGGAGTCCTGAAGTTAATCATCACGTTTCTCTGGTTGCCAAAATACCGGAACTGAGAAAGGAACTCGTTCTGCTTCAAAAAAAAGTAGCCGAAAAAAGCGGGGGCATTGTAATGGAAGGCAGGGACATCGGAACAAATGTCCTTACCGGAGCGGATTTTAAATTTTTTCTTTATGCGGACATTAAAGAGCGCGCAAAAAGGCGCTGGCTGGAAATGAAAGCAAAGGAAAACAACGTTTTACTTGACGAAATTTTAGAGGAAATTGCCATGAGAGACCGCATTGATCAGGAAAGGGAGGAATCACCTTTAAGGATTGCACCTGGAGCACATGTAATAGATACCACTCCATATTCTTTAGCAGAGGTTGTCGAATTAGTATTGGAATATATCCGTAACGGGCAAAAAACAAAAAACTGATGAAAAAATAATGCACTAATGGGGTTATTATGCTGTATAAGGTTTTAAGATGGGTTTTTATTGTTTTTTTTAAGATTTTTTACGATGTACAAATATATGGTGCGGATAATATTCCTTCCAGCGGTCCTTATATTATTTGCTCCAACCATACCAGCTGGTTCGATCCACCTCTGATAGGGTGTGTGTTTTCAAAAAACAAGCTTTGTTTCATGGCCAAAGAAGAGTTATTCAGGGTATTTATCCTTGGTTACATTATTAAGAGAATTTATGCCTTTCCGGTAAAAAGAAACACCGCAGATAGAGCAGCTATTCGACGTGCATTGCAAATCTTGGATCAAGGAGATATACTTGCGCTTTTCCCCGAGGGAACAAGAATAAGGACGAAAGAGCTGGGGAAGCCTCATCATGGAGCCGCGCTTATCGCCTTGAAAAGTAAAAAACCGATAATACCCGTGTTTATCAAATGGCCACCCCACATTTTTATGCCGGTGAAAGTAGGTATAGGCTCTTTGATATTTTTTGAAGAAGAGGGTAAGATAAAGAGTAAGATTTTAGAAAAAGCCAGTCAAAAAATTATGGAAGAACTAAAGAAAGCTGCTGCTAATATAGGGGAGGCATAAATCGTTGGAGATATATTTAGCAGAGCATGCAGGTTTTTGTAGAGGTGTCGAAAATGCATTAAATATCACTCTCCAGGAAGCTGAAAAGGGGAAAAAAGTTAGCACGCTGGGTCCCCTGGTACACAATGAAGACGTAACGGGCTTCTTAACAGAAAAGGGAGTAACATGTGCCGACAACCCGGATGAGCTGGATAACTGCACGGTAGTAATCCGGACGCATGGTATTGCTCCGGATGTCCTCGCTCACCTTTTACAGCGAGATGATTTGAAAGTAATAGATGCTACCTGCCCGTTTGTCAAGCGTGTACAAATGCTTGCCCGGGATTATGAACAAAAGGGATTTGACATCTTAATTTACGGCGATCTCCACCATCCCGAAGTACAAGCCTTGCTCGGCTGGTCCCGGGGAAAAGCCAGGGTTATTGAGCCTGGCAAAACAGGACTGCTCACAAATTTAAATCTCTCCTCCAGGGCAATTTTTATATCACAAACGACTCAGCGGGAAGAGGGTTTTTTAAACACTGCTAAAGAGTTAAAAAAAATATGCCCGGAGCTTAAGGTTTTTAATACAATCTGTAAAGCAACTGTTCTCAGACAGGATGCTGCAGCTAAATTGGCTTCAAAGGTAGACTTAATGCTTGTAGTGGGCGATATGAAAAGTTCTAACACCTGCAAACTAGCACAGGTCTGCCGTGAAATAACAATAACTCACCAGGTTGCCGGAACCCGAGGCATTTCAAGGGAATGGCTGGTGGGGGTAAAAAAAGTTGGGGTAACAGCAGGGGCTTCAACCCCATCCTGGACGACAAAGGAGGTCATGGTTATGTTGGAAGATGGTAATTTAGAAACCGCCGGAACAGAAAAAAACTTTTCCGAAGACGAGGGCCAAGATTACAGAGATTATCGGCCGGGCGATATTATTACGGGTAAAGTTGTACTGGTGGAGGACGACCAAGTTCTGTTCGATATCGGTCACAAATCTGAGGCGGTTCTTCCCCGCAATGAGGTTTTTTTAGAGGGCGATACCACACTAAAAGAAAAATTCTCAGAGGGGGAAGAGGTAGACCTGTTGGTATTAAAGATAGAACAGCAGGATGAAACAATAATCGTATCCAAAAAACGCCTTGATAGGGAAAGGCGCTGGAAAGAGCTCGAAGAAGCTGTGGAATCGGGGGCAACTATGAAAGGTATTGTTAAAGAAGTAGTACCTGCAGGAATTATCATAGACATAGGCTCTGGAATTGAAGGCTTTATGCCCGGCTCCCTGGTAGATGTGCGCTATATTCCTGATTTCCAGCAGTTTTTAGGGCAGGAATTTTCCTTTAATGTCATAGAGTTAAATCGCGAAAGAGATAAGGTGATCGTCTCAAGGAAGCAGATGCTGGAAAAAGAAATAGAAAAACAGAAAAAGGAAACAATTGAAAATCTAAAAGTGGGAGAGGTAATTAGCGGAACTGTTAAAAGGTTAACTGACTTTGGGGCTTTTGTTGATGTGGGGGGTATAGACGGTTTAGTCCATATTTCTGAAGTATCCTGGCGGCGGGTAGGCCATCCTCAGGACGTTTTAAAGGTTGGCGAGCAGGTAGACGTTAAAGTATTAGAGGTAATACCGGATAGAGAGAGAATCAGCCTCAGCGTCAGGCAAGCACAACCGGATCCCTGGCTCACGGCCAACAGCCAATTTAGCCCCGGTGATATTATTAAGGGCAAGGTAACCAGGATCGTAAATTTTGGAGCTTTTGTAGAACTAATTCCCGGAGTTGAAGGATTAGTTCATATCTCACAAATGGCCGATTTCCATGTCAAACATCCTTCGGAAATCATTCAGGAGGGGGAAGAAATCGAAGCAAAAATCTTGGATATGAACATTGAAAATAAAAGAATTAGCTTAAGCATAAAAAAAGCACGGCCGGCACCCAGGGATTATTCTTCACATTCCTCGCAGGGAGAAAGTGAAAATCAAAATGTGACCCTTGGGGATGTTTTCGGTGATTTATTTAATAACGACCAGACCGATAACTAGTGTGATAACTAGTGTAAAGAAAGAACTAATTCCTGCGGACACTTCATAAGTAACAGCAAGCAAACCGACCTGTAGAGGCCGGTTTTTTTTTGTCAATTGCCATACGCATAAATAATACAATTAGGGTTAATCTATGGTAGTAAAATGTTTTCTTCCAATAAAGGGGGCACTGTTCGTGAATTACGGCGTAGTTTTTCTCCTGGCGATAGCCATCGTTGTATATTTGGGATTGGCACAAAGAGCACTTGACAGGTTGCGTTTAAACGACCGCACCGCCCTGCTCTTCCTGGTTGCCATGATCATTGGGACTTACTTGCCGGATATTCCTTTAGGCGGGGATATCAGTATTAACCTGGGTGGCGGAGTAATACCGATTGTCCTGGCGGTCTACCTCTGGAGTAAATGTGATAGATCCGAGATAAACAGATCCGTAATTGCCGTAATAGTTACTTCGGTTGTTGTATATGCGACGATGAAAATTATGCCCCTGGAGCCTACTTATAATTTTTTTCTAGATCCTTTGTATATTATCGCGTTATTATCGGGCCTTGTAGCTTACGCTTCCGGAAGAACAAGAAGGGGCTCGTTTATTGCCGGATCAATGGCTATAGTTATTAACGATTTGGTAGCACAGGTAGAAAACATATTCGCTGGAGCTGTTTCTACCGTTACCATCGGAGGCGCCGGAGTATTTGATGCCGTGGTAATTTCCGGCTTTATTGCCCTTGGGCTGGCCGAATTCGTTGGGGAGACAATTGAAAGGATAAATCTTGAAGTTTTTACCGAACACCCAGCCGAAAATATAAATCAAGATAAACAAGAAACTGGTGAAGATAACCTTTCGGCTGAAGGGGATAGCCATGCTGAAGAATAAACTGTAAAAATATCAACGCATTTAACTCAAGGTTACAAAAACACATTCAATGATGGGTTCATATTTTTTCCGTCTAAATTTTTTTCCCTAAAAATTGTGAAATAAAATATTTGGCAGGTGTTGATATATGGTACGGGTCAGAAAACAATTGTACAGGATTATTTGCTTATCGATAGCATTTTTGTCGGCAATAGTTATGTTTGCACCAAGTTTAGAAGCCGCCGAGTTTTCCGATATACTCGATGAACGTTCCCCGGAAGAAGGATATTATTCCATGAGAGATCAAGAAACAGAGGAAATAATCATGAAAACGGCCAGGTTGGTACACGTAGGCGATGAATATATTAATCATGATAACATTTTGTACCGTGTTGAACGTATAGAAGAAGATATTGCCTGGGCACGCAATCTTGGAAAAATCACACTCGCTGACTTCGAAGCGGAAGTCTTTTCAAACAATATTTTGCACACTTCATTTCTGGGAGGACAAAAAAAACAAACCGGTGAGACAGTGCTAGGGATATATCATTCGCACGGCGCGGAATCATATGTGCCTTCAGATGGAAGCGATAGCATCCCGCAGGGGGGCGGGATTATCGATGTTGGAGAAAGCTTTGCGCATGCGCTGGAACAAAAGAGTTTCAAAATAATTCACTCAAACAAGACGCATGTACCGCACGATGCCATGGCCTATCAAAGATCCAGGAGAACTGCCGAAGAGTTCCTCAGGTCCGGCGCCAAAGCTTTATTCGATGTTCACCGCGATGCTGTCCCTCCGGAGGAGTATATCGATGTTGTTAATAATGACGAAAAGGTTCAAATACAGTTCGTTGTCGGGCGTCAAAACCAGAATCTCGAGGCCAACAGGGATTTTGCCGAAAACCTTAAAAAAATTACCGATGAAAAATATCCTAACCTGATTAAAGGAATTTTTATGGCTAATGGAAGCTACAACCAGGATATGCTGCCGATGTCCATATTGTTGGAAGTAGGGGCCCATGAAAATACGAAAGAAGGAGCCGAGGAATCAGTTGCCCTTTTCGCCGATGCGGTGGGGACTTATTTTGGAGCAGAAAGCAAAGGGGCAAGAGAAGGCCTAGGTATGGTTGCTTTTCGAAGCGCACTCTGGGTTATTTTAATTGCAGCGGTTGCCCTTGGCGTATATATGCTTATCGGCACCGGCAGCGTAGAAGAACTGCGGGCCAAACTGACACATTTCTTTAAAAAAGAGTTTGCCGAATTTGGCGGGAAAGGAAATAAAGAAGGTGAAGGCGAGGGCGAGGGCAGCGAATAGCTCTGGGGGAGTGCGCGCACGGCGATGATAAATTCTAATTACCTGCAGGCAATATTAAACGGGGTAGCTCTCGGGGTTCTAATTCGCTATTTCCTGCTCAAAAGAGACTATCGCCAGTATCCGAGTTATCCGCATGGGGTAATCACCCACCTTTCTATGGCTTTTATTGCATCTGTAATCGGTGCGATAGCGATACCTGCCTTAATGGAGGAAGAATACACTGCGGTTACTTTTCTGGCTTTGGCAGCAACGCAGTTTAGGGAAGTGCGGGGGATGGAAAGGATTATGCTGGAGGAGCTGGATAAAACCAATCTGGTACCCAGAGGACCTGACTATATAGAAGGCATAGCCAGGGTATTTGAAGCAAGGAATTATCTCGTGATGTTTGCAGCGCTATTAATAGGCGGTGCTACTTACTGGGGTAATATTTTTTATGGTTTGGTGGTCGGTTTTTTTGCTTTTTTAATTTCACAAAAACTGATGGGAGGAAAAGTTCTGGGCGACATAGCCCGTGTGAGAGAAGGAAAGGTATTTTTTGAAGGGCCTAATCTATATGTAGAAGGTATACATATAATGAACCTGGGGATGGAGAAAGTAAGGAAAAGCTATCTCGAAAGAGCCCTGGGTGTAATAATTGAGCCGTATAATGACGATGGTCGGGCAACGCTGGCAAATAACGGTCAGCGTATTGCAATCGCCCACGATGCCGCAGCCTTAATGGGAATTTATAAAGATTTGGATACCCCCGAATTTACCCCTATTGTGCGCAGGGATCTGGATACCGGAAGGTTGGCACTGATTATCACCCCTTTAGAAAAAGATATCGAGTATCTGTTAGAAGCAGTAAAAAAAGTCCCTGTGCTGGAAAGCGCCTTGAGCACGCCTCTAAAAAGTTATCTGGGCAGAAAAGCTGCAGATTGAAAGGGGGGACTATTAAGGCTGGAGCTTGAGAAATATATCCTTGCGATTATCACCCTAGATGCCGGGAAAGTTGGCGGGTGTGGAGCACCCATTTTTTATGCTTCAACTAAAGAAGAACAGGATAATGTAGCTACCTACCTCTCAAGAATCATGGGGGGTATCGTCCATGATCTTGAAAATGGAACATATATAATTGTAAAGCACTAGGGGGACGGGGGACTTATGATTATTATTTATCATTGCTATGGGGGTACTCATTCTTCTGTAATGGCAGCTTCTCTTCACTTGGGTCTTTTACCCCAAGACAAGAAACCAACGGGCAAAGAACTCCTGGCGCTTCCTTATTTTGATCAACAGAGCGGCGCGGATTTTGGAAAGATTTTTTATATGGGCAAAGATGAAAGAGGCCATGAAATATTTATTATGGGCTGTAAAAACGCCGGTTATATTGTAGAACGGGCGCTAATAAATTTCTGCAGGATTAAGGGAATTAATCCAAACGATATATTGATTGTGGATACAGTTCCCTGCCTCAATATACTGATGAGAGCGGGAGGTTTTATATCCAGGGGTCTACACCTGGTAACTCTGGGCAGGCTTTTTTTAATTCCCGGCTGCAGGAGCGCATTTAACAAAATCGTAAAGTTTGTGACCCGGATAAAAAACGAAAAGCTGCTGCCTTGACAGAAAGGAATGTAAATAGGATAATGAGTTAAGATTTTATCAAACTTTTTCTTGGTGAACTGTAGTAATGCTTAGGGGCAAGGGATTTATAATTAGCGGTATAAAAAAAGGAACACCGGCTGACAGGGCGGGTATTGAGACAGGTGATCGTCTTCTCAAGATTAACGGCCTGCCTTTTTTCGATCTGCTCGATTATTATTATCTTTGCACAGAACGGAAGCTAACATTATCCATATATAATAAAAAGGGCATACGCAGGGAATACCATATTTTAAAAGAATACGACGATGATCTTGGGTTGGAATTTTTTTCACCTACGATCGGCCCGATCAGGCGCTGCCGGAACCGCTGCGTGTTTTGTTTTATTGACCAACAGCCTCCCACATTGCGGCCCTCATTATTTGAAAAGGATGATGATTACCGGCTTTCCTTTTTTCACGGCAATTATATTACTTTAACAAATATGGGCAAGCTGGACTTAAAAAGGATTATCCGCAGGGGGTTGTCTCCTTTATATATTTCCATACATTCTACCGATCCCGCTATACGGCGCAGGATGATGAGGAACCGTTTTGCCGGGCAAATTCTAGAACAACTGTCCCACCTCGCTTCTGCAGGTATAGTAATGCACGGGCAGATAGTGCTATGTCCCGGTTTCAACGATGGCGTTCATCTACAAAAGACCATCAATGATCTATTGCATCTGTACCCTGCATTAAGGACAGTAGCCCTCGTTCCTGTCGGTTTAACCAGGTACAGACAAAACCTTCCGGCACTAAAAAGTATTACACCGGGGGATGCAGTTGCTATTGTTAAGCGTTTTTCAGAGCTTCAGGCGGAATTTGAGAGAAACCTGGGGACTCCCTTTGTATACCTTGCTGATGAGTTTTATCTTCTTTCCGGTTTTCCCATACCTTCCGATGCACATTACGGGAAATATGAACAGGTAGAAAACGGGGTAGGGCTTGGAAGACTTTTTCTCAATGAACTCGAGCAGTGGAAGCAAGCTCCTTTAGAATCCGTCCCCGGGGATATAGAAATCTCCCTGGTCACAGGGCAGTCCGGCAGCCCATTTATAAAATTATTTCTGATCGAGTTAGAAAAAATTAAGGGTATTAAAGCAAAGCTGCATGTCCTTGCCAACGAATTCTGGGGAGGGAATGTTACGGTCACGGGATTGTTAACAGGGAGCGATCTGCTTTCCGGATTGGCTCAACAGAAACTGGGTCAGGTTGTCTTTATTCCGGCAGTTATGCTTAAAAAAGGAACCGGGCTTTTTCTGGATAATATTTCCTTAAAGGAACTGGCAAGCAAATTAAAAGTAAAAATTGTACCCGTAAATAACCTGGCAGAGATTAGGAGTTATTTAATCAACCGTTCCACCGGACATAAACACGCATAAAATAATATATCCTGGATACTATAAAATTTTATTTTCATCGTTGCTTACTTAGATTATTATATTAAGATTATCTTAAGGAGAGATTTATCTTGGCTATGGCTCCACTTGTCGCCATCGTAGGCCGCCCAAATGTTGGAAAATCGACCCTTTTTAACCGTATTACGGGTGGAAGAAAAGCTATAGAAGAAAAGAAAGCCGGGGTAACCAGGGATCGCCTGTATGGAAAAGCACACTGGTTAGATAAAGAATTTCTCGTAGTCGATACGGGAGGCCTTACTTTCTCTCAAAGCGAAGAGATAGAAATAATGATTCAAAAGCAAGCACAACTTGCCCTGGAAGAAGCCTCCGTGATATTATTTCTTGTTGATGGGAGACAAGGCCTAACTTCTCTTGATGAAGAAATAGCAGACATGCTTCGTAAACAGCGGAAACCTGTTCTGCTGGTAGTTAACAAGATCGAATCTGCCAAACAGAGCACGGCAGAATTTTATAAGCTTGGCCTGGACACGCCTTTGCCTGTTTCTGCAGCCCATGGATTAAATATCGGCGATCTGCTTGATAAGATTGTATCTTTATTCCCCGAACAGAAGATAAAGAGCCACAATGGCATCGGGGAGTATGATGCGATACGGGTAGCTGTGGTTGGACGCCCTAATGTCGGCAAGTCGTCTTTTATTAATGCATTGGTAGGCGAAGAAAGAGTTATTGTTTTTGAAGAACCGGGAACAACCAGAGATGCAATCGATACATTGGTGGAATGGGAAGGAAAAAAATATATCTTTGTTGATACTGCGGGCATTCGCAAAAAAAGCAAAGTACACGAAAATGTTGAGTACTACAGTGTACTGCGTTCCTTAAAAGCAATTGATGATGCTGATCTGGTCTTACTGTTACTGGAAGCTACCAAGGGAGTAACCGAACAGGATAAAAAAATTGCAGGTTATATCCTGGAGAGCGACAAAGCACTTATTATTGCTTTAAATAAATGGGATCTGGTTAAGGAACAGCGTAGAGAAGGTCTAGTTAATGAAATGGTGAATGAAGCTAAGAGTCAATTAAAATTCGTTTCCTTTGCTCCTATTATTTTTACATCCGTGTATGAACCCCGTCGTCTAAAAAAAATGTTCAACCTCTTCGAGGAAGTGTACAAAAATTACAGTATGCGTATACCCACCTCTGTATTAAACAACCTCCTGGCTGAAGCACAGGGAGTAAACCCTTTACCAACTTCAGGCGGAAGAAAAGGACGCATTTATTATTGGACGCAATCTGCAACCAGGCCACCCACTTTTGTTCTTTTTGTAAATAATACTGCCCTGATACATTTTTCTTATTTAAGATATCTGGAAAACCGTTTAAGGGAAGCCTTTAATTTGACAGGAACACCTCTAAAACTGCTGGTAAGAGCTCGCAAAAAGAAAGGAGGAAGATAATTGTACATACTCCTCATTATTTTTTCGTATTTATTGGGTTCAATTTCTTTCGGCTACTTAATTGCAAAAATGCTGAAAGGAGTTGATATTAGAAAAATCGGGAGCGGGAACACCGGGGCAACAAATATCTCCAGATTAATGGGGTTTAAATATGCTATCTTAGTATTAATCCTCGATGCTTTAAAAGGCCTGTTGGCAATTCTCATATCATCTTACCTGGGCTTTGAAACCTGGGTTGTTCTGCTCTGCGGTTTGGCCGTGATTATTGGTCATAACTGGCCGGCATTTTTTGCATTTAGAGGAGGTAGGGGAGCGGCGACAACGCTGGGAGTATTTCTAGGACTGGCTCCCGTCCCAACACTGGTTGTATTTGGTCTTTTTATCGTCATTATTTTAACCAGCCGTTACGTGTCGCTTGGGACCATAGTTGCGGCGGTTTTAATCCCATTTACCATGTTTTTATTAAACTATCCCCTGAATTACTTTGTTTTTGGGCTATCCGTTTGCATCATCCTTTTATGGAGACATTATCCGAATATAATAAGGCTGCTGCAGGGCAGAGAATCGAAACTGGGGGACAAAGTAAAAATTCCTTAAAAAAAGGCAGGTTGTTTCAAAATATGAATATAGGTTTAATAGGTGCGGGAAGCTGGGGAACAGCACTGGCGATAGTGCTGGGTTCTAAAGGGCTTCGAGTTTCACTTTGGATTAGAAGAAAAAATTTACTGGAAAAAATGGCAAAAACAAGAGAAAATAGCGATTATTTGCCCGGTGTTTCATTGCCTGAAAGCATTAAGCTAACCAATGATTTGGAGGAAGCGGTTCGGGGAAAAGATCTGCTTGTTATGGCCGTTCCTTCCCATGCCATTGGGGACTTGATTGAAAAGATGAGGGACTTTATAGGGGAGGGGACAATAATAGTCAACACCGCAAAAGGTTTGGCGAAAGGGTCTTTAAAACGCCTTTCACAGGTGATACTTGAAGGCCTTCCCCACCATCTATCCTGCAAGGTTGCGGTTTTATCCGGGCCCAATCATGCTGAAGAAGTGTGCCGGTTTTATCCGGCAGCGACAGTTGTCGCTGCCGAAGAAGAAAACGTGGCTAGAACTGTCCAGGACATTTTTATGTCTTCATTTTTCAGAGTTTACACAAACACCGATATTATTGGAGTTGAATTGGGGGGTGCCCTGAAAAACGTTATCGCTATTGGTGCAGGCGTCTGTGAAGGAATGAATTATGGCGATAATACTAGAGCAGCTCTCTTAACGCGAGGAATAGTGGAGATTACCCGCCTAGGGCTTGCCCTGGGGGCAAAGCGCGGAACTTTTAGCGGGCTAACAGGAATAGGCGACCTTTTTGTAACCTGTACAAGCCCCCATAGCAGAAACCGTTATGTAGGTATGATGCTCGGCAAGGGGAAATCTTTGCAGGAGATAATCTCTTCCATGAATATGGTTGCAGAAGGTATCAATACCACAAAAGCTGCCTATGAGCTTTCCCAAAAACTCGGTGTCGAAATGCCTATTACATACGAAGTATACAGAGTGCTGTTTCTGGGTGTTAAACCGCAAAATGCAGTAGAAAGCTTGATGAAAAGGGATAAGACAAGGGAAATTGAAGAAGTAGCATTTGATTAGATAATAAACAAGTATTACCGGAAACGAGTATTACCGGTTAGTAAGTAAATTTAAGCACTTGCATCATCTTCTAACATCATCATAGATCCCGCCTTAACCATAAGTGATATGCTTAAAACGATATGCTTTACAGCATTTTGTTTTCTTTTTAAAGTCTGTCTTTTAACAAGACAGATTTTTTCTTTATTTTAGGTAATATTGTCCTTTTATCATCATATAAATATAATGTTAAAACATTTTTAGTTGTAACATGCCTGACCCAAAGGGAGGGGAGAAATTTTGAAGTTCGACCTATTTCAGGATATTGTTGAGCGAACGGGAGGGGACATTTATTTAGGAGTTGTAGGCCCTGTAAGAACGGGTAAGTCAACCTTTATTAAAAAATTTATGGAAATACTCGTTCTCCCCAATATTGATAACCCTCATGTGCTGGAAAGGACAAAGGATGAACTGCCACAGGGTAGTGCCGGCAAGACAATAATGACTACAGAACCCAAGTTTATTCCCGACGACGCTATAGAAATTAAAGTGGCAGAGAATATCTCCATGCGTGTTAGATTAGTGGATTGTGTGGGTTATACGGTAGAAGGAGCATTGGGTTATGATGACCAGGGGAATCAAAGAATGGTATCGACTCCCTGGTTCGATGAACCTATTCCTTTTGAAAAAGCTGCAGAGACGGGGACACGTAAGGTAATACAGGAACACTCCACCATCGGGATTGTGGTTACAACAGACGGAACAATTACAGATATTCCCCGCGAGAGCTATGTTGATGCCGAAAGAAGAGTAATTGATGAGCTGAAAGATATTGGGAAACCCTTTGTTGTCATACTTAATACAGTAAACCCATTTTCACAGAGCTCGCTGCAACTTAAAGACGATCTGGAGCAAAAATATGAGGTGCCTGTAGTTGCTTTAAACTGCCTGGAGCTTAATGAAGGCGATATAAATCTGCTTTTTAAAGAAGTTCTTTACGAATTTCCTGTTCAGGAGATCAGCATTAATTTACCATCATGGGTAGAAGTTCTGGACCCATCCCACTGGGTTGTAACCGAATATACAAAAGCCATACGTGAACATATCCTCAGTGCGGAGCGTCTGCGTGACGTTGAAACTTCTATAGAAGAAATAAAGAGCAATGATCTGGTAGAAGATGCGATTATCAGGAATATTGAACTGGGTACAGGTTGTGCATTTATCGAAATCACCTCGCCTCAAAGCCTGTATGACAAAATTCTTTCCGAAATTTGCGGAGTTGAAATAGAAGATGAAGCAGATCTTTTAAAAATTTTGAAGGATTTTTCACATGCCAACAAGGAGTATAGCAAACTGGCTTATGCCCTTGAAAATGTTAAAGAAAACGGTTATGGTATCGTACCTCCCTTCCTGGAGGAAATAACTCTCGAAGAGCCGGAAATAATCCGGCAGGGAAGCCGTTTTGGGGTCCGGCTTCAGGCAAGCGCCCCATCGCTGCATATTGTCCGCGTCGATATTAAATCTGAATTTACACCAATTGTAGGCACTGAAAAACAAAGCGAGGAGCTGGTCAATTACCTGATGGAGGAGTTTGCAGAAAATCCGGAAAAACTTTGGGAATCAAATATATTTGGAAAATCCCTTTATGAACTGGTTAAAGACGGTATCTCCGGAAAACTTAGCAATATGCCGCTACACGCCCAGCAAAAACTTCAGCAAACCCTGGAAAAGGTAATCAATGAAGGCAGTGGGGGTTTGATCGTAGTTATCTTATAGAAGCAGAGATAGTCTCCTTAAAGATAATCTCTAAGATACAGATACATTCAATCAGGAAAAGAAGCATTTCTTGAAAGGGAGTGCTTCTTTGTTTCTCAAGATCCTTCGCTAATGCTCAGGATGACAATTTGACAACCTGACAATCTTGCGCATAGGTGAGCAGTTACAAATCACTCTCCGCACGCGGGTAGCTCCCCAGCACTTTCAAAAATAATACCTGTTTTTCAGCTTCCTGCATAGCCTGTGCCACTATTTTTTCCTCCCGGTGCCCTTCAAAATCCAGAAAAAAAATATATTTCCCCAACTCACCCCTAATAGGGCGGGACTCGATCTTTGTCAGGTTAAGACTGTAGCGGGCGAAAACACCCAGTATCGAATAAAGAGTTCCCGGCTTGTCATGCAGGCCGACCAGTAGAGATGTTTTATCATTTCCCGTAGGGGGCACATCATCCAGGCCAATTAGAAGGAAACGGGTTATATTGGATGGTTCGTTCTGGATACTGTCCTGAAGTATTTCAAGGCCGTAGAGCTCCGCTGCACGTATAGAAGCTATAGCAGCTTTACCATAGTTCTGCGCCACCAGGGCAGCTGCCTCCGCTGTGCTCGCAATATTAATCCGTGGCCTTCCGGGATAATTTTTATCCAGAAATAAGCGGCACTGAGCCAGAGCTTGCGGATGAGAATAGATTTCTTTAATTTGGGACGGTTTCTGACCCGGACGTGCCAGCAGGAGCTGCCTTACCCGGAGAAGCAGCTCGCCCTGTATTTTTACATCAGAATTGGAAAGAAGATCATGGGTAAAATTTACAGAGCCCTCCAGAGAGTTTTCCACAGGGACAATCCCATATTCTATTTCTTTGCGAGCAACGGCATTAAACACTTTATCAAGGGCAGGGAAGGGTTTAAGTAGTAAATCCTTATCCTTAGCATACTTTATGGATACTTCTTCTGTAAACGTTCCCCGGGGGCCCAAGTAACCTAGTATCTTGCTCACCTTAGCAGCATCCTCCCTGTAGTATGAACGACTAAACGGTAACCCATTTCTTTCAGCTGTTTCTCCACACTTTTAACATCCTTTATATCCGCTTCCCGCCGCATTATGAAGATCAATCGGTTTTCCTCCCCAAAATATAATTTACTATAAAAAAAGTTTACACTGTCGCAGGGACGAAAGTGTAAACTTATAAAAAAACTTCCTGCCTGAGGGACAGAAAGTTGTTTCCGCGGTACCACCCTTATTGGCTTAATCAAAGCCCACTCTATCAGGAGCGGGATTCCTTTTAACAGAATCCGATTCCTGTTCCGTTGTAACGGTTGGAAAGACCGGCGCGGCCTACTTGCCCGGAATTACGGACTCTTCGTGGGGTTCAGCCTGCAGCTCCAGAGGGAACTTCAGCCGGGTGTTTATCCAGCAGGGCTTTCAGCCGCGGCCCCGCTTCTCTGTAGTTAACATTTCCAGCCTACTTTCCTCTTTCATTACTATTGCTCTATAAATTTAAGTCATATCTTAACATGACTAACCAACTGGTGTCAACTATATTTTGAAGACTCTTCCGGAAAAAATCTGAATTACCCTTGACAACTAAGCCATTAATGTATAAAATGTTTGACAACATAAGTAAAATCGAAAAACTGATGACGGGGATAAGTAGGCAGCCGGATCGACTGCAGAGAGCTGGGGGAAGGTGCGACCCGGCGTCGTAAGTTGCCGAAATACACTCCTGAAAAGCAAACCGAAAACCAGCGTGTATTTCCCACTTTTTTCAACGGTTAGTAGGCTTTGACGGAAACTCCCACCGTTAAAAGGGAGGGGGTATAAGGCTGTTTCTTGTTCTGCAGTCCGTACCCTTTACAAGGGAGGTTTCTTATTGAAACCTAACCAGGGTGGTACCGCGTGAAGATTAACTTCCGTCCCTAGGGGCGGAAGTTTTTATTTTTGATGAAAAACGGTTTTGCTATTTACTTTAAAGGTTTTTGATAAATTACTTATGTTGCAATGATAAAAGAATAATTAAAAAAAGGGGAAGATGCTCAATGATCGTTGTTATGAATTTAGGCGCCAGCGTAGAAGATATCCAGGAAGTTGAAGAAAAAATAACACAATTTGGATACAGCGTTCATCGTTCCACTGGAAAAAAACGCACCATTTTGGGGGCAATTGGTTTACCCAGGGAAGAAGTTAAAGAACTATTGGAGGGAATTCCCTCTGTAGAAAAAGTGGTGCTTGTCTCTTCGCCATATAAGCTGGTTAGCCGGGAGTTTAAGAAAGAAAGAACAGTCTTCAAGGTAGGGGATGTAGAAATCGGCGGTGACAAAATTGTCCTTATAGCAGGCCCGTGCGCAGTTGAGCGACGTTCTTTTCTTCAAGCGGCTGAAGCAGTAAAAAAGGCAGGAGCGGATATTTTAAGAGGGGGAGCATATAAGCCTCGCTCATCCCCTTACAGCTTTCAAGGGCTTGAAGAAGAGGGTTTAAAAATAATGGCTGAAGCCAGGGAGCTGACAGGACTTCCCTTGATCACGGAAGTGCTTGACCAGCATTCGATAGAGATTGTTGCTAAATACGTTGATATAATCCAGGTAGGCGCACGTAATATGCAAAACTTTAAGCTACTGAAAGAGCTGGGGCAGCTGGATAAACCTGTCCTGCTCAAAAGAGGAATGTCCGCCACGATAGAAGAATGGCTAATGGCAGCAGAGTATCTTCTCTCAAGCGGGAATGAACGTGTCATTCTCTGCGAAAGGGGGATACGTACATTTGAAACATACACCCGCAACACTTTGGATATCAGCGCTGTTCCCGTAGCGAAGGAACTGAGCCACTTGCCTGTATTTGTTGATCCGAGCCACGGGACGGGAAAATGGAAATGGGTCCCTCCAATGAGCCTTGCTGCTATAGCGGCCGGAGCCGATGGGCTGCTGATAGAGGTTCACCCATTTCCGGAAGAGGCCCTATGCGATGGTTCCCAGTCGTTGGTTCCGCAAAAATTTTTACAGATGATAGAGCCATTGAAAGGGGTGGCGCAGACTGTTGGCCGGACCTTGTAAACCCTTATATGCAAAATGCTGTATATTAGGGCTGGGTCTCATGGGGGGATCTATGGGAATAGCCCTGGGAAGCAATAATGTTGTTGGGGAGCGCTGGGGGTACGACGTTGATGCACTGGCTATGGAAAAAGCTGTGGAAAGGGGTGCTGTAGATAACGCAGCCGACTTAAATGCACCCGGCCTGCGGCAAGCTTTACAGGATGCGGAGCTGATAATCCTCTCCGCACCCGTCAGGCAGTCATTGAAAATCCTGGAAGAGATAGCCCCGCTGCTTCAAAAAGGAGCGCTAGTTACCGATGTAGGAAGCACCAAAAAAAAAATCGTCAGAGCCATGGAAGATCTCTTGCCTCCAGGGGTAACAGGTATCGGCGGCCACCCCATGTCCGGTTCGGAAAAGTCCGGTATTGCAGCGGCGGATGCCGCTCTGTTAAAAAATGCAGCTTATCTGTTAACTCCCGCGCGCAATACACCACCGAAGAAGCTGGAAAAGCTACAGACGGCAATTCGGGCAATCGGAGCGATTCCTTTTATCTTGGATCCGGAGGAACATGACAAACTGGCAGCACTGATCAGCCATCTTCCGCACCTGGTTGCAGTGACCCTGGTCAACACTTTAAAAAATAGCGGTTATGAACAGAACTTGCTGCATGCCTTTGCCGGAAACGGCTTTAAGGATACAACGCGTATTGCCATGGGCGAACCGTCTGTCTGGTATGATATCTTTTCAACCAATAAAAGTAATTTGAATGATGCCTTAAACAGTTTTTTAAAAGAGTTAAATAAACTCTGTGGCAATCTGGATAAAGGAAACGAGCAAGAAGTTATAAAGATTTTGGCAGAAGGAAAATTATGGAGACAATTATTTTCTTGATATAATGTATCGATATGATGTGAAAAAAAAAGGGGGGATAGACAGGAGGAACCGGGAGATCGGGGTAAAACTCCTGTCACCATGCAGATGCGATATCTATCGGCAGGTGAATCACATGGCCCGGCATTAGTGGGAATTATTGAGGGGCTACCGGCAGGTCTGAAAATTGAAGAAGATTATATCAACCGGCAGCTCTCCAGGCGCCAGGGAGGTTACGGCAGGGGAGGGCGCATGTCTATAGAAAAGGACAGCATTATAATATTATCCGGCGTTCGTTTTGGAAAAACAACAGGCGCTCCCCTTGCCCTGGAAATTGAGAACAGGGATTGGGTAAACTGGCAAAAAGTGATGTCAAAAAACGCGCAGGACGAGACATCCGAAAAAAGAATAACCAGCCCCCGTCCGGGGCACGCCGATCTTGCCGGCGGGATCAAATACTTTCAACGCGACCTGCGCAATGTTCTTGAGCGCGCCAGCGCCAGGGAAACGGCCATGCGCGTGGCTGTCGGCAGCATCGCATCTTTACTGCTGAAATATTTTCACATCGAAAGTGCCGGATATGTAGTCGCCGTTGGTGATATTAAGGTTTCGCCAAAATCCCGGCAATCAAGCGTAAACGAGATAAAAGAAAAAACAGCCGCTTCACTTCTCTACTGCACTGATGCTGAAACAGAAAAACTAATGCTGGAGAAGATTGATCGGGCAAGAGAATCAGGGGATACCCTGGGAGGGGTTTTTGAGATCCTGGTGGAAGGAGTCCCACCCGGCCTGGGCAGCCACGTTCACTGGGACAGGCGCCTTGATGGGCGGCTGGCTGGGGCACTGATGAGCATACCCGGTATTAAAGGCGTTGAGATAGGGCTCGGTTTTAGCGCTGCAGAAAACTTCGGTTCGTTGGTACACGACGCTATTGTTTTTAATGAAAATAAGGAAATAGCAAGATCCGCCAACCATGCTGGAGGGCTTGAGGGAGGGATCACTAACGGGGAGCCTCTCCTGCTGCGGGCTGCCATGAAACCTATCCCGACCCTGATGAAAGCACTGCCCAGTATAGACCTGGCCACGGGTGAGCAGAGAAATGCTGCCATCGAACGTTCTGATATTTGTGCTGTTGCCGCAGCCTCGGTGGTGGGAGAAGCCGTTGTCGCCTGGGAAATAGCCAGGGCTTTTCTGGAAAAATTCTCTGGGGACACAATGATAGAGTTGGAGCAGGCTTATCATTACTACATGGAACTTGTTCAGCGTTACCTGAAAAATAAATGAATACCAGCACTACAGCGGGTGAAAAGAAAATGTACAAAGTAAAAATAAGAACTGAACAAAAAACCTATCCCGTTTATCTTGGCCAAAAAGCGCTAGACAGCACCGGTCAGTTAATCTCCGCCATTTTACCGCCCTGCACCGCTCTGGTGGTAAGCGATAAAAATGTTGCCGCACATTACGGGGAAAAGTGCCTGAAGAGCTTGCGGGATAAAAGTTTCGAGCCTTTCCTGGAAGTACTTGAAGGCGGGGAAAAAGAGAAATCTTTATCGTCCGCTGCAGCCCTTTACTCACGCGCTTTGGAGGCAGGTATGGATCGTTCTTCTGTTATCATCGCCCTCGGGGGAGGCGTGATCGGAGACCTGGCGGGATTTGTTGCCGCAACTTACTTAAGAGGTGTACCCTACGTCCAGCTGCCAACAACGCTGCTGGCAATGGTCGATAGCAGCGTGGGCGGCAAGGTTGCCGTAAATCATCCCCTGGGGAAAAATTTGATCGGGGCTTTTTACCAGCCAACGCTGGTGGTGGCTGACGGGAGTACCCTTCATACCCTCCCCGAGCGCGAATTTAATGCCGGGCTGGCCGAGCTGATCAAATACGGTATTATCTGGGATAAAAAGCTTTTTGAAAGGTTGGAACTATCGCTCTCCAATAATAAAAATACCACCCCCAAAAAACACTTCCTGGAGATGAACTGCTCCCGGCTGTTAAAGCATATTGTCAGCGCTGTAATTATCAAAGGGAAAATAGTCAGCCAAGACGAAAGGGAAAAAGATTTACGCCGTATTTTAAACTTCGGGCATACTTTCGGGCATGCCCTGGAAGCTGGAACCGGTTTTCATTACTATCTGCACGGAGAAGCTGTGGCCTGCGGAATGGCGATGGCTGCCAGGCTGGCAGCGCTGCTGGGTATCCTGGATCCGCTTTTTGTACAAAGGATTATTGCCCTGCTTAAATGTCTGCACGTTCCTCCCCCCCCGTTAGAATTAAACCGCGATACCGTTATAGAAGCTTTATTTTACGATAAGAAAAAAGAGGGGAAAGAACTGGTTTTCATCCTTCCCGTATCTTTAGGCAAGACAACGGTTTGCAAAACCCCTCCCGCACCTCTGATCGAAAGGGTTATTGAAGAATACCTGGGTGGGGAACTTATATAACATTGTGTAAAAGGGCGGTGAGATAATGTTATCCCACGGTGGTATAGCGGAACCGGAAACCATTAACGGGGATATCAAAATAGTGGGCATTTACGGGGATCCGGTAAAACATTCCTTATCCCCTGCAATGCACAATGCAGCTTTTAGAGCAAAAGGTTTAAACTACTGTTACCTGCCTTTCCTTGTGCGCCGAGATAAACTCCCGGCAGCAATGAAAGCCATTACCTCCCTGAATATGCAGGGTGTCAATATAACTGCCCCGCATAAAGAAGCTGCGATTCCTTTTCTGGATGAACTTTCCCCGGAAGTTTCATTTTTAAAGGCCGTTAATACCGTTGTAAACAGGGAAGGAAAGCTAACAGGCTATAATACCGATGTTGACGGTTTCCTCTACCTGCTGCAGAATAATTTTGGGGATTCTTTTACATCAGCCAGAATTTTGCTGCTGGGGGCGGGGGGTGCTGCAAAGGCTGTTTCCCTTGCCCTGGGCAGGGTTAAAGCAAGATCGTTAATCATCGTCAACCGTACCGCTGTTAAAGCTGAAAGGCTGGCCACGCTATTAAACCAAGGGGGTTATTTTACCGAAAAACAGGTCGAAATAATCAGTCCCGGTCGGTTGGGCAGCAAAGGCAGCATTTCAGGCATTACCTGGATTATCAATGCCTTAAGCGGAGATCCTGTTGAATTGGGTCTACTATCCCCGGATATCCTGCCGGATTGCGCTGCAGTGATAGACCTGCGCTATGGGCAAAGGCCGGGCCCCTTTAAAAATTGGGCAGAGGCGAAAGGTATTCCCTTCATCAACGGCCTGGGGATGCTGCTGGGGCAGGGAATAAAAGCCTTTGAAATTTTTACCGGCGTAGAAGCTCCTTTGCAAGTTATGCAGGAAACGTTAAGAAAAAAATATAAGGGTACCAGGGAATAACAAGGGGAAAACAAACCGCGGGGATTGGACATAATGGAGACCAAGTATAATTCAGTTAAACGCATACTAAAAAAGAATATTTTTCTAACAGGTTTTATGGGCTCGGGAAAAACCAGCGTGGGTAAAGTGCTGGCTAATTATTTAAAGGTAGATTTTTTTGACACGGATGAATTGATAGTCCAGGAGCAGGGAATGAGCGTAAATGAGATTTTTACGCGTTATGGTGAAAACTATTTTCGAAGCAGGGAGACAGAAGCCTTGAAAACCCTGGGTAACAGATCACCGGGAACCTGCGTGATCTCCACCGGGGGCGGGGCAGTTTTGAGGGAAGAGAATTTCCTTTTAATGAAAAAAAACGGCCTTATCGTTTACCTCGATGTCTCTGCAGAAGAGGCGTGGCGTAGGATAAAAAACAATCACGACCGGCCACTTTTAAAAGTAGATAATCCCTGCAAAGTAATGCGGGAACTGCTGCAGGAAAGGAGGCCTTTCTACCAAAAAGCAGATCTGACAATCAATTCTTCCGGAAAAACAGTCGTAGAAATTGCACAGGAAATATTTTATGAAGTTATTGCCCGCACCGGGCAGTAGGGCCAATGGGAGTGCAATCCTTTCTTTTGTACAGGCCGGCCGGCCTGAGCCTTCTTTTGAAAATACCCATATACTCCATACTCCGACAGGTAGCCGGCGGCCGATTTATGGATATGCCGATATTTTTCAAAAACAGAGATAGGGGTTTTGCCTAATGGTTAGTGGAAAAAAAGTCATTTTGGTGCTTCACGGCCCCAACCTTAATCTGCTGGGTAGTAGGGAAGTGGAAATTTACGGCAGTATAAAACTAGAAGACCTGAATAATCTGCTCTACAAGGAAGCGGAAAAGCTCTCAGTAAAAGTGGATTGTTTTCAATCCAACTGCGAAGGTGAACTGCTAGACCGTATTCACCGCGCACCTGCAGTGTATCATGGAATAATTATTAACCCCGGCGCCTACACGCATTACAGCATTGCATTGCGCGATGCCCTGGCAGGAGTTGACGTGCCGGCGGTGGAAGTACACCTTTCCAATATTTATGCCCGGGAGGAATTCCGTCACCGCTCCGTTATCGCCCCTGTAGTGCGGGGGCAAATATGCGGCTTCGGGCCGCAAAGCTATCTACTGGCCTTACGCGCTCTTTGTGATGGAATTTCCTGAGAAAATGAGCATAAGTAATCCATAAACCAAATAAATCGGTAATCCGGGTTAATACGATAAAAAATATTTTTGCGGGGTGGTAGTTCAATTGCATAATCAGAATGTCAGAGGCATCAGAGGTGCCATTGATGTGCCTGCCAATAATAGGAAAGAAATATTGGAGGCTACAAAAGAACTGTTGCAGGAAATCATGCGCAGAAATTCACTTGAAAAGGATCAAATCGCTGCAGTTATATTTTCCATGACGGAAGATCTGAATGCGGCTTTTCCTGCACAAGCCGCACGTGAACTGGGTTGGAAATATGTACCTTTATTCTGCACCAATGAAGTTAGTGTTCCAGGATCACTTCCGCGCTGCATCCGTGTATTAATGCTGGTAAATACAAAAAAATCTGCACAGGAAATAACACATATCTACCTGAAGGGGGCAGTTGTTTTAAGGAAAGACCTGCTGAACGAAGATAGGTGAAACTATTTCATACATTGAAAAATTAGGTATTAAAGATGCTGTTACGATTAATAAATTCGGTAACAAAAAAGAAAAAACTATATTAGCTTAGACCTGTTTTAATCTCCTCGGTAGTAGAAAAAAATGTATTTAAAGTAAATCTCCTACTGATTCTAATAATATGATAAAATATTTAATGTACTGGTATAGGTTTAAAAAACGGGGTATTGGCAAATGCTTTAAACCTGCAAAAAACCGGTAAGATTAAAAAAATAAGAAGGGAGAAGTGGGAAAAGCATGAAAAAAATTGTTTTACTGTTGGTTATGGTATTAGTACTGTTAACTGCGGCCCCCTTGTACGGCCAGGAAGAGCTTTCCCGGGGGGAATTTGCCGCCATGCTGGTTGAAGCCAGCAAAATGGAATCCGATTTATCTCCGGCAGATTTATTGGTGCAAAAAGGAATAATGAAGGGATACCCTGATGGGGAACTTTATCTGGATCGGGGCATTACACGCATGGAAGCGATAGCCCTGACAGCAAAAACTCTTGGTATGGCCGATTCTGTTGTGCCGCCTGTGGAGGGCGATATTTCGCTCGACAAGGAGCACTGGGGTTATACATTCTATTCCTGGCTCAATATTTTCGGATTAATGGATGGTAATCCGGATGATCTTCTTACCGAGGAAGAGGGAAGTGCTTTTTTAGAAAAAGCTTTTAGCAGTGATCCGGAGGCAACACCACTGTTGGAAAATATTAAGACAAATGTAGCTAATATCGAGTCTTTGCGTTCCGTCGTTAGCGGCAATATGAAAATGATTTTGCGACCCGGAGCAGAAAACACAGAAGAAATACCGCAGATGGATTTTCAAATGAAAACTATTCAGGAAATGGTTTTGCCGGCCAGCATGCATCAATTATCAACGATAATCATTGATATTCCCGATATGGGGAAACAAGAAATAACTTCTGAAATGTACCTTGTGGACGGGAAGATCTACCAGCAGTTACCTTTAGGTGAAACAGGGGAAATGCAGTGGGTTCTCTATCCTGAGGAGCTATTCCCGGACCTTGAGCAGATGATGAACTTGGAAGAAGCCAGTTCAACAATACCCGAAGGCATGGAAGATTACCTCCATTACCAGCTGCTCGGCACTACAGAGATAAATGGCGAAGAAGTTTATCAATTAGCAACCTATGGACGCGTAGATGATTTGGATTTATTCTTCGAAACGATAACGGAACAGCTTGGCAGCAGCCAGCAGATAATGGAATTTTTGGGACAGGGTTTGGCTGTAATAGATTCTATGTCTTTATGGTGCATCGAGTACATAGGTGCCGATGATTATCTCACAAAAAGTGCGGATATATTTTTGATTATCACCCTGGCAGAAGAAATTGCCGGTGAACCTAACCCGCTGGAAGCGATACAGATGAATATGAAGGTTGAAGAATTCAACTACAATGAAGAGATCATTATTGAACTGCCGGAAGAAGCACAAAACGCTACTTTAATGGATTTTTCGGAGTTGCTCCAAGAACAAGAACAACTACAAGAACAAATGCCTGAGCAGGAACAGTTACAGGAGCAATCGGAAGAAGAAATTGAAACAGAAGAAGAGATTGAATAATTGGTATACCACTGATACCTTTTATTTTATGGTGTGTCCTCAACAGACACACCTTTTTTTATGGAACGCAGGATAAAATCAATAAACCAAATTAGCAAATAGCAATATAAACCTGTCAATATTATACGGTAATATTATACGGTAATATTTTTTTATGGTTTGTTGGTTAACTAAACTTGAATTACCTGAATAATATGTACAAGAATTACGCTGGGAAGGGGGGGGAGATAATGAAACAATTTTTTGCTACACTTATGGGTTCGGAAGAAGTACCTCCAGTGCAGACAAGCGCCACGGGCGATACAGTTTTTAAAGTTAGCGACGACCAAATGACAATGCGGTTTCGTTTAATTGTTAATAATATTGCAAATATGACTGTGGCTCATATTCATTTGGGGCGCCGCGGGGAAAATGGGCCTATTGTTGTCTTTTTGTTTGGTCCTGTCGATCCGGCTATTACTGTTAGCCAGGGAATCGTTCAAGGCACCCTGAGCCAAAGAAATCTGGTTGGCCCATTAGAAGGGCAGCCTTTTTCTGCTTTGTTAAATGAAATGCAGCGGGGCAACACCTATGTAAATGTCCACACAGTACAAAATCCCGGAGGTGAAATTCGCGGTCAGATTAGCCGTAGCAGAACAGCGACAAACTGGGCTTAGAGAACAACAGTATCGTGAGAAATAAAGGAGTTTTCCGGTTTTGGCCACGTTATATGGTAGTATATTTCAATTACGGGATCATTTTATAATAACGGTAGTTTAAAGCTGCCTTTACAGCAAGAGCATACCGCGTATTTGTTATGATCGTTTTTTGTCTTATAAAGAAACGGCAAGAACATTAAACAGCAGAAAAAAAATATTAGTTCGGCTAAAAATTTCCCTCGATTGGCTGTAGTTAGGCTATAGTAAACAATAAAACTGGCTTTTTTTTCTGTAAAGCGAAAACCCTCTGAGTGTCGATTCTCAGAGGGTTTGTTTCTGGTCGGAGCGACAGGATTTGAACCTGCGACCTCTTGACCCCCAGTCAAGCGCGCTGCCAAACTGCGCCACGCCCCGTTATTCTTTTTCTAATTATAGCAATTTGAATCTTCGGTGTCAAGACGAATAAAGCTGCTGGTTTATATTAATCTGTTAATGTCATGGATTACAGGAATGCTTGTTAACTAGCGTGATAAAATGTCACTTATGAAATAAATATTCATAACCTAGTAGAGCAAAATAAGAGCAAAATCCCTTGGTAATAGTAACTATTATTAACTATCACCCCTTGTAGGCGATTATTATTGTTTTTAAAAAAAAAGTTCTCGTGAACATTGACTTTTTAACTTAATTTGTTAAAATTGAACTTGACCTTTATACAAAAACTTTAAAAAGGGGGCTTAGAAAATGCGCGCTTTGGGCCGTCACGTTCTAGCTGAATTTTATGGGTGTTCTCCTGAGATACTAAACGACATAGTAAAAATCGAAAAATTGATGGTAGACGCAGCACTGGAGGCAGGAGCTGAAGTAAAGGAAGTTATTTTTCACCAGTTTAGTCCTCAAGGAGTAAGTGGCGTTGTAGTAATATCCGAATCACATCTTGCTATTCACACATGGCCGGAATTTGGGTATGCCGCGATTGATGTATTTACTTGCGGATCTACTGTTGATCCCTGGGTGTCGTGCCATTATTTAAAGAAGTATTTAATTTCCGAGCGTATGGCGGCCAAAGAAATCAAACGTGGCATTTTCGAGTTGAATGAGTTAGATATGAACACAAGCCAGACTCAACAAAAATCTGCGGTTTAAAACAATAAAGAGGGGGCCTTTATCTTGTCTTCTCCCGTTTTCCCTGCATGGAAATGGTTTATTGAATTCACACATCCTACCCAGGCACACATGCATGGTGTAAAGAGGTATGTCTATAGCGGCAAAACCCAATTCCAGGATATCGAGATTATTGACACTTACTTTTTTGGGCGATGCCTTGTTTTAGATGGGAAAATTCAATCGGCACAATTTGATGAATATATCTACCATGAGGCGCTAATTCATCCAGCTATGATAATTCATCCCCACCCGAGGGAAATACTGGTTATAGGCGGGGGAGAGGGAGCGGTCCTCAGAGAAATAATCAAGCATCCTCAGGTCGAAAAGCTCGTAATGGTTGACATTGATCAAGAGGTAGTGGAATTATGCCAGCGCTATTTGCCTGAATGGAGTAACGGAGCTTTCGAAGACCCTAAAGTCGACGTCCATTTTATGGACGCGAGGGAATACCTTGAAAATACAGATTATCGATGGGATATTATTTTTATCGATATTACGGAACCGCTGGATGATAATCCTTCTTATCGACTTTTTACCAAAGAATTTTATCAGCTGGTTGTACAAAAATTGAAAAAGAATGGTGTTACGGCTCTTCAGGCAGGCAATTTAAATACCGCATTTTTTGAATGTCATGGGGCCGTTTATAATACCCTAAAGCTGGTCTTTAAAAATGTTGAATCTTATGGTGCCTTTATACCCTCCTACGATACCAATTGGGGTTTTATTATTGCTTCCAACGAGTATAGCGCTTTGGGTGTTTATCCGGCAAAAATAGATACGGAAATTGCACGCAGAAATATTAATGATTTAAGGTTTTATGACAGCCAAAGCCATACCAATATGTTTGCACTAACCAAGGATGTCAGGGATAGGCGCTCCAAGGAAAAACGTATCATTGAAGATGATAAGCCGCTTTTTACCTACTAATTATGAATAGGAGAGCTTCTATTTATTATAGATAGGAGCTCTTTTATTAATACCATTTAATTAATTTATTAAAATATGGAGGCTTGCTGCATGCAAAAAACATTCGTTATGATAAAACCTGATGCCGTACAAAGAAATCTAATCGGAGAAATAATTGGCAGACTGGAGAAAAAAGGACTGAAGCTCGTAGCAGCTAAAATGATGATCCTCAGCAGGGAAATGGCGGAAAAACATTATGCTGAACATAAAGGAAAATCTTTTTTCGATGATCTGGTAGAATTTATTACTTCCGGACCGGTTATGGCAATGGTTTGGGAAGGGATAGAAGCCGTAAAGGTAGTTCGCAAGCTGATGGGAAACACTGACCCGCAGGAGGCAGCACCTGGCACTTTTCGCGGAGATTATGCCCTTTTTACAGGTAATAATATTGTTCACGGCTCTGATTCCCCTGAGAGTGCAAGCAGGGAAATATCCCTGTTCTTTTTGGAAAATGAGTTAATATCCTATAGAAAAGATCTGGATACCTGGGTAAACGGATAGTCCATTTAGGGTATAAGGGAATAATGATTAAATAATTTTACTATTGGGATTATTGTAGCCGCGATATATACAGGGAATAACCCTTATTCTAAGGGTTATTATCCCCTATACTATCTTATTTTTAGTTATTTTTCCTGATAGCAATATGGGATTGTTTGTGGCATTATAGAATTGCAATAATAACTTGAATTAAATTGTTATTACTATTAATTAAGTAGTTTTTTTGAAAAGAGGTGCCCAATACTGCCAAAACTTAATATTCTTCTTTGAAAGATATTCAAGAAGAAGTAAGTTGTTATCATGGAAAAAACAAAAGAGTATGCACCGATATTTAAAATCTTTACTGAGGATATTATTTGGGATATTATTATTGTACAAGCAAATCACTTTCCCTTCTTGAAAAAGGAAATATTTCTTTCTTCAAATAACTAAAGGAAAAATTAATTAAAGGCAAAAATAAAAGCCAGCTGGAAGAAGTTTTGCTCGAAAATAAATTTGATGAAAAAACCGGTGTTAATAATTAAAATAATAAACTTTGTGCTGCAGATGACACTATTGCCTTATTATTCTTCTTATGCACGCAATTCTATAACTAATATAGATTTTGATCTTTGGCAATAAGGGCTTTGCCCCGTTTGTGGACAAATTCCTTACATGGCAAAGATAAATGAAAATGGTGGAGAAAGTGTTTTGAGTTGCCGGCTTTGCCGTTTCTACTTGTTATAATAAAGACCCGATAAAGCCCGGTGTTATTACATTATTTTTATGCCGGTGGGTTTTTGTATGTGGCAATTATAAGAAACAATTAATAAGAAACATATTAAAGCCGCCGATACTCAACCGATGAAAAGGGACGTTTTATTATTTTATTTAGATCTAGAGAGTGTCATTATCATGAATTTGGATATTAAAGCTGTCAGCGAAGGTTTTAACCCGCCGGAGGAAACAATTTCTTTTTTTATTAAATTATAGATTCTTATTTCAATGATAATCTTAAATAAGGGGGGCATGAGAGGAAAAAAAATAATTGCGGATAAATGTGTGTGTAAGTTGGCCGGTTAAAGGCAGACAAAATTGCATTCGGATGTTATGTGCAAGGAGGTGAAGCGATGGAATGCCATTACCCACCGTCTATGGAGAGCATTAACAGGGAAATTGAAGCACACATTCATAAAAACAAAGAACTGGCTCAAATATTCGAGGTGTACAAGAAAGTACTTACTGTACAGCTCAATTATTTGGACAGTATAAATATATCCGTAGACCTTTCAGAAGATGAAATCAAAGATTACTTCAGAAACGGACAGTACTTAATGTCCAGGCAGAAGTTTGATATAAACGGTAATCTTTACAAAAAAATAATATTTTCCCTTTGTAAAGCAATTAAAGAAGCCAGCCCCGGGGCTCCGGATTCCCTGCACCAGTTAAGTGATGCTGAAGAATTTAAAGACGGTAATATTGAGAAGTTATTGGATAAGGTTAAGCTGTTCAGCAAACGGGAATTGGAGGAGTTCATCATAGATAGAGAAATGGAAAGGAGAACAGGCGTTAGCGGTGAAATAATTGCTTTTGTTATTTTTTCTGCCTTGAGTCCTTTTTACAGCTTGAATATGAAAGAAACAAGAAAAAAAGTAGATTTTTCAATCTGGCGACGTGGCTACTGTCCTATATGTGGTCAAACTGCTGTAATAGCCAAGCACAGGATTGAAGACGGGGCAAGGGTTTTGCATTGCTGGCTCTGCCATGCCGAGTGGGTATATCCTCGTTTAGAATGTCCTTATTGTGATAACAAGGAACAAAAACAACTGCGCTTTTTCTATGTACCAGGAGACAAATCAAGGCAAGTTCATGTCTGTGAAAAATGTAAAAAATATCTCAAAACTATAGATATGAAAATTATGCAAAAAAACGTCTCCCTGGATGTTGAAGCTATTGCTACCGGCTATTTGGACATTGTAGCGAAAAGAGAAGGTTATAGAGCACCCGATGAGACAGTTTTGTTAAATTAAACTTAACTGGTAACATGCAATTAAATTGTAGAGGCATTAAAAGTACTTTAATTATACTGTTTCTATACTGTTTCTTTTGGTTTTCAACGTTTTTGTATAAGTATAACGAGGGGTTCAAAGTTTTTTTTATTGTTCAAATTACAGAAGCGAGGTGAGGTTTATCATGAAAGTCTCTCGGAGGAATTTTTTATGGATTTCCGGTGCAGCTATTACTGCAAGCCTGGCCATTAAGCTGGGTTGTACTCCGGAACAGCCGGAAACCGGGCCAGGTTGGGTTACGGATCCGATAGATCTAAAAATCAAGTATGCTGAAACATTGAGCACTATTTGCCCCTTCTGCGGTGTGGGGTGCAGCATTCTATGTTACGTAGAAGATGGGCAATTGGTTGCCACAGAAGGCGACCCCGACAGCCCTATTAACGAAGGTTCTCTTTGCAGCAAGGGTTCTGCGTTATTTAACATGGCCTTTGTTTATGATGAAAACGGGGAATTACAGCCTAACCCACAAAGGGTAACCCAGGTTCTTTACAGAGCACCTTATGCTTCCGACTGGGAAGTAAAAGATTGGGACTGGGCTCTGGAAACTATTGCAGATAGAATTAAACAGACCAGGGATGCCACTTTTGAAACCATCGACAGCAATGGAGTAACGGTAAATCGGTCAACAGGTCTTGCCTGGCTGGGCAGCGCCATGTGCAATAATGAGGAAAACTATCTTTTCCATAAATTCGCCAAATCTTTGGGTATTATCAATATTGATCATTGTGCCCGCCTTTGACACTCCTCGACCGTTGCCGGTCTTGGCAACACATTTGGCAGGGGAGCGATGACCAACCACTGGATAGACTATAAAAATTCCGATGTGTTAATGAACTTTGGTGGAAATACCGCCGAAAACCATCCAATTTCTATGAAGTGGGTTCAGAAAGCGCGCGATAATGGAGGCAAATTAATTGTGGTAGATCCGCGCTTTACCAGAACTGCGGCAGTAGCAGATGTATATGCACCCCTACGGCCGGGAACAAATATTGCCTTTTTGGGTGGTCTTATTAATTATGCCCTGGAAAATAATCTTTATCATGAAGAGTATGTGAAAAATTACACAAACGCTTCCTATCTAATCAACCCTGAATTTAGTTTTAACGATGGGCTTTTTTCAGGGGCAAGTGAAGTAGATGGTAAGGTTGTATATGATAAGTCTACCTGGTCTTATCAGACAGATGCGGATGGAAACATTCTCAAGGATTATACCTTACAAGATCCAAACTGTGCTTTCCAGCTTTTGAAAAAACATTACTCCCGTTATGATGTGGACACGGTTTGCAGTATTACAGGTACTCCGAAAGATAAATTCCTTGAAGTTGCGGAGCTTTACTGCAGCACCGGACAACCCGGTAAAGCCGGTAATATTATGTACGCTATGGGAGTTACCCAGTTTACACACGGCGCTGAAAATGTTCGCGCAATAGCCATACTGCAGCTGTTACTGGGCAATATGGGTATTCCGGGCGGAGGCGTAAATGCTCAGCGCGGCCAGGCAAACGTGCAGGGCTCTACAGATATGGCAATTCTATATCATATAATGCCCGGTTATATTGGCCATCCCAAAGCTGCTCTGCATCCGACACTAAAGGATTACATTGAAAAAGAAACCCCGGCCAGCGGATACTGGAGCAATAAGCCAAAGTTTGTCGTTAGTATGCTTAAAGCTTTCTGGGGTGATAAGGCTACTCCGGAAAATGATTTCTGTTATGACTATTATCCGAAACTGGATAATAGGGACCGTTCCCATATTGGGATGTATAAATATATGGGCGACGGAGAAGTAAAAGGGATGATCTGCTGGGCGGATAATCCGGCCGTTAGTGGTCCCAGTGCCTCAGGTAAACGAAAATACAGCGCTCAGCTTGACTGGCAGGTTGTCGTCGACTTTTTTGAAAATGAAACCGCCACCTTCTGGAAAGAGCCGGGAGTAAACCCAGCTGATATTGCTACAGAGGTTTTTCTTCTACCGGCGGCGCTCCACATTGAGCGCGATGGTACTATCGCAAACAGCGGACGCTGGATTCAGTGGAGAAACAAAGCCTATGATCCCCCCGGAGATTGCAAATCCGATCTCTGGATTGTCGATAAGCTTTTTAAAGCGGTTCGCAAGGCTTATGAAGCCGATCCGGGGCCTTTTGCCGATCCGATCCTGGATTTGAACTGGGATTACGGCGATGAAATAGACGTGGCAAAAGTATGCAAGGAATTAAACGGCTACTATACCGACACCGGCGAATATGTTGAAAACTTTACCAAGCTGGCCGA
>DUQX01000028.1 GCA_012837615.1 Bacillota bacterium
AGGTTGCAGGTTCGAATCCTGCCTGGGGAGCCATTTTTCTGGGCCCATAGCTCAATTGGTTAGAGCTACCGGCTCATAACCGGTCGGTTCTAGGTTCGAGTCCTAGTGGGCCCACCATTTTTGTCTTCTTCCGGCCCCTTCGTCTAATCGGTGAGGACACCAGCCTTTCAAGCTGGCAGCAGGGGTTCAAATCCCCTAGGGGTCACCATCCGGGCGAATAGCTCAGTGGGAGAGCACCTGCCTTACAAGCAGGGGGTCCGGTGTTCAAATCACCGTTCGCCCACCATCCAGAGCGGCTAAAACAGGGCATTCATACAGCCTTAAGTTTTAGCCGTTTTGTTATTTTAGGCCAGCAGATGTGAGCTTTATTTATTCTTTAATTTTTCTTGATATATGTTACTTTAGCACCTATAATTAGCTTATAAGAATAATAGAGGTGTTAACAATGCTGCAGGAGTTTAAAAAGTTTATTAGTCGGGGCAATGTTGTTGATTTAGCTATTGCTGTTATTATCGGCGGGGCTTTTGGACGTATCGTGAACTCTTTGGTAGATGATGTTTTAATGCCTGTGCTCGGCGTAATTGCAGGAGGAATTAATTTAACGGCTCTGAAGCTGGTAATTAAAGAGGCCCAGGGAGAAACGGCCGAATTGGCTTTTCATTATGGCATGTTTTTACAGGCGAGGAAAAAAAGCCTGAGGCACCTCCGGCGCCGTCTAAGGAAGCGGTATTGCTGGAAGAAATTCGTGATATCCTGCGTGAAAAATAATACTATTGAGTCTGCATATACATTATATAGCTGATTGTATGTTGTACGTTGTTCAAAAAACATCTAAAATAACTTTGGGAGGGAATAAAATGAAAAAGGCGCTTCTTGTCATTGATATGCTGAATGACTTTTTGGAGAAAGATGGCGCTCTTTGTATAGGCGATTCAGAACACATTATTCAAAATGTATCTTCAAGGATAAGGGAATATCGTTCAAATGGAGATCCGATAGTCTATATTATGGATAGGCATCTTCCTCAAGATGCCGAATTTAAGATGTTCCCGCCTCATTGTATAGCGGGAGAGCGGGGGGCAGAGGTAGTTGATGAATTGGCTCCCCGGGAAGGTGATTTCCAGGTTTATAAGAGGCGTTACAGTGCATTTTTTGGTACCGATTTAGATTTGACCTTGAGGGAATTAGGGGTTACCGAACTTGAGCTGGTCGGTGTTTGCACCCAAATTTGCGTTCTCTATACGGCTGCCGATGCCCGCATGTTAAATTACAACATCACGGTGCGAAAAGAATGTGTGGCTTCGTTTGACGAAGATGCTCATGCATTTGCTTTAAAAGAAATGGAAAAAACTCTTGGAGTAAAAGTGCTTTAAAATTAGATTTCCGATATGATTTTTCGAGAGCTACCTTTTTCAACAGGAAGCAAGAACGACAGAGGCGTTTATCTTTTAAAGGCGGAAAGGTGTTTCAAAGCTTTCATTTTATCAAGTTCACCAATCCTGGCTTTAGAAACAGTTTCTTGTAAGACCTGGATTGACTGGTTATATGTTTCCTTATTTACGGGATACGGATGCCCGTCCTTGCCGCCGTGGGCAAAGCTGTAGCGGGCAGGATCCCTGCGGCTGGGCGGTGCGCCAAAACTTAATTCCGCCAGGAGGCTCAAGGCCCGAACAGTTTGTGGCCCTACCCCGGGAATAGATAAAAGACTCTGGAAATCTTTAGGCTGCTCCAGAAAAGCCTTATACAGTGAAGCGGAAACCCTCTTTCCCTGGGGTAAAGGATGGTGCCCGGGGAGATTCAGGGAAACCTCGTGTTTTTTTATTTTCCCCCATCCCTTGAGAAGCTTTTCTGGGTTTTCCCTGCTTAGAAGAACGCTGGCCTGCCTGTTTTCATTGCTTTCCTTGGCTACCAGGTTAAGAATGTTATCCTGGCGGTAGTCACAGCATATGGCATGGTGAGGTTCCGATACAAAATCCCGCGTTTCTTCTCCCAGCCAGTGATAGCGCCTGGCCCAGCGGATGTTTCCATTCATACCCTGCTGTACCACAGACCAATCTCCTTTATCCGTAAAAAAAATACAGTGATGATAGAGATCAAAACCGTCCTGGAGGGCAGTATTATCCACTTTGGCAACCAATCTGCTGATTTCCTGCAGCTTCTCAACATGCCGGTTCAGGGCAAACCTGTTACCGGCCGCTTCAATTTCCCGGGGCGTTTGGATGGCAGTTTTCCCTTTTCCTCCGGCAATAAAAAGACCCAGTTCTTTTTCTCTGTTTTTTATGCCTTCCTTAAGTGCAGCGCAGGTTGTGGTGGTAAGCCCGGAAGAATGCCAATCAAAACCAAGGGCACAACCTAAAGCCTGAAACCAGCAGGGGTCGGCAACACGCCGCAGAACCTCCTCTGCTCCAAACTCCAGCACAACAACCTCTATGATCAGTCCGGCGAGACGCTTCATTTTCTGAAAAAGCCAGGCCGGGCATTTCCCTCCATGCAGGGGCAGCTTGGTAGTTCCCGTGCGCATTATTAATCCAGCTCCTTGCTTTGCTGTTGTGGTTTTGCTGTTGTAAGCGGTATTGAATTTTCTTTCTTTACCCAAGTATATCACCGGCAGCACCGGTGAACAAGGAGGTGTTTTCCATAAGTGGTGGGACAAGGGACCTGTCCCCGCGTCCCAATCCCCGCGTCCCAATGTCCCCGCGTCCCAAAAGATTGATGAAATTCCGGCATGCTGTTATAATTCTATTTGAGACCCAAGAAAGGGCTAACAAAAGGATAACAAGGGTTAATAAAATTGAAAAGTAAGTGATAGAATTGAGAAGAATGATACAAAAAGGTAGAATACCAATAAAAATCTGGGCAAGTGAAGTAGAGGATGGCGCCTTGCAGCAGGCAATAAATTTGTCGAATTTACCATTTGCGTTTAGCCATGTTGCTCTAATGCCTGATGTTCACCAGGGTTACGGAATGCCAATAGGCGGCATACTCGCCACTGTAGACAGTATGATCATACCAAATGCCGTAGGCGTAGATATCGGCTGTGGAATTACGGCGCTAAAGACTGATATGGAAGGGATCCATACGGAGGAAATAGAAATCATCCTGGAAAAAGCTAAAAAGCTGATTCCCGTCGGTTTCAAACATAACAAAAAACCTCAGGAATGGGCGGGATTTAATTCCGCACCCAATATAACTATAATTAGCCAGGAGCTGGAATCAGCCAGGCATCAAATTTCAAGCCTTGGCTCCGGGAACCATTTTTGTAGTATAGAACATGGCAGTGACGGTCATATATGGC
>DUQX01000029.1 GCA_012837615.1 Bacillota bacterium
ATAGTGGTAATTTCCTTTCCGTCACACTCCACAGTCAAGAGCATGCAGGAGAGGACCGCTTTCCCGTCCATAAGCACGGTACAGCATCCGCAGGCGCCGTGATCACAGGAAATTTTGGTGCCTGTCAGCCCCAGCCTTTCCCTGAGTGTCTGGGCCAGAGTGTGCGAGGGGGAGACCTCGTGGGGACCTTCTCCCACAAGAAAGGAGCAGGTCTTACCGTTAACGTTAAATGTAATCGTGGGTTGAGCCGGTTTTTCGCCTGCTGGCGTCATCATATTTCCTCCTTCTTTCTTTAAATAACTCTGCTTTTTAGACCATTAAGGTTCCTAATTTGCTGCGCATATTGTTCAATTAGGTGAAACATGGGCGGGAATTATATAAAATATATTGGGTTATTTTTACTCCTGCTGATAACTATTACTTAACCCTGGCTATTATTGCCTGGTCAAGTATCTTGATAAAAAAAATTCGTCAAAGATTTCGTCAAAGATTTAATATTAACTTTTTTAGTAAAGCTACCAGAGTATCAACTTCTTCTTCGGTAAAACCTTTTACCGCATCTTCGATACATTCTACCGCAATAGGCACAATCCGGTCCCTAAGAGCATAGCCTTCATCCGTTAAATAAATTAAAAAGGATCTCCTGTCGGTCGGATTTATCTGCCGTTGGACAAGCCCTTTCTTTTCCATCCGATCCAGGGTCCGTGTTAAGGAGCCCTGGTCTTTTAGAGTTCTTTCCGACAACTCCTTCTGATTGATCCCCGGTTCTTCAAATAAGCGGTTCAAGATCATCCATTGTTCAGTAGTGATATCAAAGGACTTTATCTTTCGCAAAAGATTATTTTTCATTTTAAGATCCGCATGACAGAGGATAAAACCTAGAGTATCCCTATCGATAAAGATATTTACCACCACCCAAAATTGCTTGAGCAAATGCAATTGCTCAGCATACGCTACATTATTCTGGATTATTAGTTACCTGATATTAGTTACCTGAGCATATAACCAAGAAACTTCCACGAAACTTTGCTTCACCATCAGATGAATGAAAATAGTAGAGCTATTAACAGGGCAACTACAATATATTGCCTTATTATTGATAAGTCAATAATTGACTAATCATATAATATCAGTTTTCCTGCTTTTGTCAATAATTATTTAGGAATAAAGGAAATTATTATCGCTGTATTTTGCTCCCCAATAGCTTTGGAAACTTAAGCGGACCTCATTCTTTCCACTGCAGGATCCCGGACTCCAGGGCCTGCAACTCCTGTTTTAGCCGGCATAGCTTGCCCCTGACCTGATCCAGTGCGCTCCTGTAGTCCTCCTGGCGCAGAAAGATCACCGAATCCAGGGCAGCCAGAAGAGCTTCCTGCTCCCCGATCATGCGCTGAACCTTTTCTTTGCGCCGGGCAATCCGCTGTTTAATTTTACGCTCCCGGGTATTCATGCTCCACCTCGTTCTTATTCAAAAACTTTTCAGTTGCGATAATAACACACCTTCCATTACCTGTCAAAATCCTGCTCCATTGAATTCCGGCCCATCATTAATCGGACAATACGCACATTAAAAATGTGCCCCGGGATACTTCAGAAAGAAGCTTTTTCCCGGGGCTTATTTTACCATTGTTCTTCGTTCCTCCTATGTTATCCTTCCCTCTAGCTTTCCGGACTGTTGATCGCTGCTTTTGGGGATTAAATACGCTTAATATCATCGCAGCGAAGGCCTCCGCAGCCCTTGCCTGAACTAGCCCTAGCTAATTTTTCCAGGAACAAACCAAGGCGGGAGATTTTTTTTCTGTTGCGATTTTGAAAGCGCTTGAAACATGTTTCAGAACAGAAATAATGAATTTGACAATCCAACAGCCTGGCAAGTTTATCCGTATGGGGATACAACTCTTCGCCGCAAAGCACCTCCCTTTTTATAGCGGTTTCCGGAAAAAAGACCCTTTTGCAAACCGGACAGACTACTTCATGGCTGCTTAGTTCAAGCATGTTTCCATCTCCTTTACTTTTTTTTCTGCAGCTTGTTACTAAAGTAACAAATGCAGAATATTTAGAAAATATGGTTAAGATTCTATCATGGGGAAAGAAATATGTCAAGAGATTTAAGGAAAGTTAATTATTTCACATAAAAATACTTTTTTCACAAGCATTTAAATAATAGTCGCACAAAGGCCGCAAAAACAACAAACCACAAGGCCGGCCAACCTTGTGGTTTTTTATTAGTTACTTTTTAGTTTAATTCCTCATTTAATATAACGATTATCTTCCATGCCGGATACTTTTTTCTTCTTTTACCTAACGCAATTCTGTCGGAACAAAAAGATCCACTACACCGATAATAATTGCCGCCAGCAGCGCTCCCAGAATAGATATAGTCATACCGGGGACAAGAAACTGGGAAATGTAAATCACTGCTGCAGCGGTGATAAAACCTACAATCCCGCGATTTTGTGGGGAAATTCTTTTACCGAAAAGGCTTTCTACTACAAAGCCCAGCACGGCAATTACTACTGCTGCCAGCAAAGCCTGGCCAAAAGTTAGTAGGGCAAACCCCGGAAGAAGGAAACTGACCAGCATTAAAACGAGTGCCGAGACAATAAAACGCACTATCAATCCAACCAAACTAGAAGCTTGCAATCTACTCACCTCCATATTTTTCTTATTATTTATTCGATACCCGCATTGATTATTTTGTCACAAATTAGCATAACCAAATAAAGCAACATATATTCATCGCATAATTTACAGTTTAATTCGCCACACAACAAATAAAGGCACCCGTAATCGCAAAAATTAACTTGTTTGCGGCACTTTTTGACACAAAATACTATATATTTTCGTTAATACATTAAAAAATAGGACTTGACATTATTTATACGCTTGTGAAATAATTCTTTTAATAAAAATATTTTATCTAGTCATCTCCTTCCTAAAAGGTCGTAAAGTCACAATGGATCCTAAACAAAAAAAGTTTAAAATTTTATAATTAAAGGGGGTTTTTGCAATGGTCGAATCTTTGGAAATTCCAGACGAGTTTAACCTGGGAGATTTTTTGCTTGACCGACACTTGAGGGAAGGACGGGGTGATAAAGCGGCCATCTATTACAAGGATCAGGTTATAACCTATCGCGAGCTTTTAGAAGCTGCAAACCGGACGGGAAACGCTTTGCTGGAGTTGGGAGTTGAAGAAGAAAACCGGGTGATGATCTGTCTCCCGGATTGTCCGGAGTTTCTTTACAGTTTTTTTGGTGCTATGAGGATCGGAGCAGTTCCGGTACCGATAAGCACTATGGCCCTGCCGGACGATTACAAATATTACTTAAATGACAGCCGTGCCAAGGTACTCATTACAGATGAAAATCTAGCTCCAAATTTTATGAAAGTTTTTGATGAACTCAGGTCTCTGCGTCATTTTGTTGTATCCGGAAAACCTGAACCGGGTCAACTCTGTTTTGAGGAAATTGTTAATAATGCATCTCCGTCTTTGGAAGTTGCACCTACCTCTAAAGACGATATGGCTTTTTGGCTCTACAGCTCCGGAACGACCGGGGCCCCTAAAGGTGTCGTTCACCTTCATCACGATGTGTTATTTTTTATGCCTCCCTACTGTGAGCATGTTCTCTCAATAACTGAAGACGATATCGTTTATTCAGCCTCAAAAATGTACTTTTCCTATGGAAGGAATTCAATGGAAGCAACTTTTGTCAGCGGAGCATCGGTAGTGCTGGAACCTGAGTTACCGAAGCCCCCAAAAGTTGCCGAAGTCATTACCCGGTATAAACCCACCATTTATTTTAGTATACCAACCTCCTACAGGGGCGTTTTGGATCTTCTGGAGGAAGAAGAAGGAAAATATGATTTTTCATCGCTCAGAGTATGCATCTCTGCCGGAGAAGCTTTGCCTAAAGTAATTTTTGACCGCTGGAAAAATAAATTTGGCATTGAAATATTAGACGGGATTGGCTCCACCGATGTTGGGGGAATCTATATCTCCAACATGAAGGGAAAAATAAAGCCCGGAAGCTGCGGCGTTTTGATACCGGGGTTCGAAGCCAGACTTGTTGATGATGAGGGCAAGGATGTAGCGGATGGAGAAGTGGGAACAGTTTGGATTAAAAATGACGGTAGCACTCCTTTTTACTGGAGAAAGCACCAAAAATCAAAAGAATCGATCATCGGTGAGTGGTTTAACACCAACGACCAGTTCATCCGAGACAGCGAAGGATTTTACTGGTTCACCGGGCGGGCCGACGATATGCTAAAAGCGGGTGGTATTTGGGTTTCACCGATAGAAGTCGAGAATATTTTATTACAACACCCAGCCGTTTTAGAATGTGCTTTGGTAGGACATGTTGACGAATCCAACCTGGAAAAACCCCTGGCTTTTGTGGTTCTTCGCCCGGGTAACGAAGGCTCCCCCGAGCTTGAGCGTGAGTTACAGGAATTTGTCCGCAGCAAAACTGCGCACTATAAGTACCCGCGCTGGGTAAGATTTGTAAACGATCTACCCAGGACGGCCAGCGGTAAAATTCAGCGGTTTAAACTGCGCGCCTTATTGCAAAACAGCGAAACGGCATAGTCCAATAAGTCCTAACCGGTTAGAAATACAAGAAAAATGTTCTTTGACGAAAATATAAATAAAAACTCATACCGCACTGTAAAAGATACATATGAACTACACACTCAACATACTGCTTCACAAAACATCTGCATACAAACTTCACTGCAAAACACCTACATACAAACTAAAAAACATCTGCATATAAACTTCACTGCATAAAAGTATTTTTTTTACTACCAAATATCAGAAAACATTTAATGTAAAAATAAGATACTATCCTGTGAAATTATTTAACCGTTGGAATTAAGTTATTTAGGAGAAAAGAACGAAAAAATAAAAAAACGAAATGTTTTAAAAAAAAAGTATAAGGTATAGGGGTTAAGAAAAGTTAGGCAAGTATTAAGTGCACAATTAATATTTGCTGTAAATGCTGAAATGCTGCAAAAAAATCTTAATAGGAGTGTCATTAATGAACAAAAAATATTTGGGATTGCTTTTGGCCATTGTCGTATTAGTATTGTCATTGATTCTTCCCCCAATGTTTGGGCTTACAGAATTGGGACAGAAAACTTTGGGGGTCCTGCTAGCAGGGTTAGTCTTGTGGATTTTGGAAATACTGCCCTTCGGTGTCACCGGGCTTCTGGTCATTGTACTGCAGCCTATTTTAAATATTACCGATGCCGGCACCGCCTTTGCCAATTTTGCAAACCCCACGGTGTTTTTTGTTATGGCTACTTTCGGACTGTCACTGGCCATACTTAATACAGATCTCGGTTACCGTTTAATTAGAAGCCTGCTAAAAATATCGGGGAACGATTCCAAAAAAATTCTTTTAGCATTTATGATAGCAACGGCCATTTTATCAGCAATCATGTCCAACGTTCCGGTAACCGCGATGTTTGCAGGCCTGGCTGCTGGTATGCTTGAGAAAATGAAAAAAGAAAAGAAAGACTTACAATTTGGAAAAGCTATCATGCTGGCCATTCCCTTTGCCGCAATGATAGGCGGAAGCATGACTCCCGCGGGAAGCTCTATTAACGTCCTGGCCTTAGATTTACTGGAAAGGTATTCGGGAATACGCGTCGGTTTTGTTGACTGGATGATGTATGGTATACCTGTTGTGCTGTTTATCTTGCCGCTTTGCTGGTTTATTCTCATCAAGGTTTTTAAACCCGAAAATATTGACAAATCCATCGTTGATACTTTTATGGATAATAAGGGAATACCCAATAAATTAAGCCCAAAGGAAAAAAAAGTCCTTGTCATTATCTTAATAATGGTTACTCTATGGATAATAAGTACATGGGTACCCATCCTGAACACAACAGTTGTTGCTGTGGCAGGCTTAATCCTGTTTTTCCTGCCCGGAATTGAAGTATTTAGCTGGAAACAGTTTACCAGCGGTGTTAGCTGGGATACTGTGATAATGATCGGAGGGGTCTTATCAATAGGAGCGGCAGCTATAGAAGCAGGCCTGGGAGAATGGTTTTTAGGGATTTTCCTGCAATACTTCTTACAATTAAATTTATTTATGTTGCTGGTCATTTTGGGTATTATTATCGCCATCTTGCATCTGCCTTTACCCCTTGCGCCGGCTATCGTTGCGGTTGCAGCCGGGCCGCTTTATGGGTTGGCTTTACAAATGGGTATTTCTCCTGAGCTTTTGATTATTCCGCTAGCTATTTTCTCCAGTTGCTGCATGCTCGTCCCCCTGGACCCCGTACCGGTAATCACTTATTCTTATGGTTATTATAATATGAAGAACATGTTTCTCTCCGGGTCGATAACCACACTGGTTTGGGTAGTCATATTATCCGCTTGGGTTCCCGTTGCAGGGAAACTGTTAAATATATATTAATTTTGGTGAAGAATAATTAAACTGCTTTAGGAGAAACAGAGTTTTCAGAAACTCTATTAAAAACTATAAAGGTGGAAAGCCGTGAGGTTGAGAAATACATTTCCCATTTCACGGCTTTCCCCCATAAACATTCTGACTCTTATTTCTATTATAATTTTAATTGTATTTTTTAGCAAAAAGAGTTAGAATATATATTATGTATAGAATGTTTTAAAATAAGTAAAGGGGATGAATAAACTGAATGATGACACTTTAAAAAAATGGTGGATCTTAATCGCTCTTATCCTGTTTCTTATATTCGGTACGCTGGGTAAGAACAGCTTCTTTTAGGACCCTTTACAATTTTTTTCCTCTAACACAGCATTATATTCTGAATTCCCCCCTCTAATGACATAAATTAAGAACTTCTGACATTAAAAATAATATAAAGAGCGCAGTAGCAGAGTTGCTTTTTCAGCGGGGTCATGGTAAAATTATGCCTGGCATTCAAATTAGGAGGTGATAGCAGATGGCGAATACAAAATCCGCAGTAAAGCGCATGAGACAATCTTTATTGAGCCGCCAGCGCAACCGCAGGGTAAAATCCCACATTAAAAATGCTGAAAAGAGATTTTTCCATTTTCTTGAAGAAAATGATAAGGATAAAGCCCGGGATGCCTATTTAACTGCCGGCAAGGTTATAGATAA
Source organism: Bacillota bacterium (assembly GCA_012837615.1). Classification (GTDB taxonomy): domain Bacteria; phylum Bacillota; class Dethiobacteria; order DTU022; family UBA8154; genus DUQX01. The sequence goes on from DUQX01000029.1 coordinate 7,113, forward strand.
AGCAGTGTCAAAAGGTGTAATACACAAAAATACCGGAGCAAGAAAAAAGTCCAGGCTCTCTCAAAAGTTAAATAAGCTTGTAGGGTAAAACCACAAGGAAAAATGTTTTGAAAAATGAAATACCTGCATACCAGGCAGGACCTGATTGACCTGGTTGTATTCTTTTTATAGGACAGGGGAATCCGTTTAGACAGGGGGATTCTCCTTAATTATTCCGGCATAAGGGAAAGTTTTAAAATCAACTGCTCGAGCGCTTCGTCCCCTTCTCTTCTTCCCGTTTTAATATCACGGTCTATTTCCTTTAACAGAAAGAGAACCCTGGCCAGCGATTCCTGATTGTATTTTTCTAGCTGTTTTATAAGCTCTCCAACAACAAAGGGCTGCACCCTTAACAAAGAGGCCATTTTACGCGGGGATATTTTCGCCTGCCTCATGGGCAAAATTTGATATAACAGGCGATACTGGCGGATTATCATCGCCAAAATCTTCAACGGATGCTCATTTTGCCGCCGCATTTTCGTAAGGTGGAAAAATGCCTCCTGCATATTTTTATTTCCTACGGCCTCAACCAGGTTAAAAATACTGTCCTCATTGCTGTCCGGTATAAGGTAGCTAACCAACGAGCGGGTAACGGTTTTTTCTTTGCCCATATAAGTTACAATCTTGTCCAATTCGCTTTTAAGCCGACGTAGATCTTCTCCGACCCTTTCTATCAGTTCAAAAAGGGCATCCTCCTCTACCTGCTTTTCCTGGAGAAGCAGCTCGTTTTTAATCCAACTCGACAAAGATTTCCCTCTAAGAAGGGGAAATTCTATCAGCAACCCCGCTTTTTCTATGGCTTTTACGATTTTTTTTCGTCTGTCGGCCTTTTCTACTGTAAAGATAAACAGAAAATCGGGATCCTTTTTCCCTAACAAACTCAGCAGCTCTTTTTCCGCGGATTTAACAGAAGGAGATTTTTTCCCTTTCTTTCCTTCTTTTGAGGAAACCGCTTTCTGAGGGGATGCGGTGAGGTAAGGGGGATCAGAAATCCAATATACTCTTCCCCCGGTAAAAATCGTGCCCTGTTTAACGCTATCCAGAAGATCCGTCAGGCTTAACCGCAGGCCATCCTTTCTTTCCAGGTCAAAAGATCGGCCGTCTTTTTTCAGAACTTGCAGGATTTCACCCAGCAACTCCTCCTTTAGATAATCCTCCGGCCCACTGAAAAGATAAAGAGGAGCGATCTTACCTTTTTTTATTATTTTACCGGCCTGGCGGAAATCCATCTTCCCTTTTCCCCTTCCATTCCCAGTTTAATTGTTTTCTATTTCACTATAGCTTAGGATAAAAATTTTTACAAGGGAAAAGGCAGAAAAAGAAACCCGAATTATTTATATTAATATTCGTGGCGAAAGCTTGATTTCCTTTTGACAGGAGATATTTAGCCTACGGGCTCCAGCCGGGAACAATACAAACAGGGCCGGACAAAGGATGTTCCTCCCAGGGCTTCTCCCCCGGGCCGGGTGTAATAATCGGATCATAAAGGTACGCAGGGGGGGACAGATTCAGGCTGTTGTATACCCTAATAAGGTGTTTGCGGAAAAGAGCTTCGAAAGGGGCCGTTAAATAATAGGGCATACTATCTACCCACCAGGCATAGTCACTGCCTTCAGCGATATAAATGTTTTCCAGCGCCCTTTGCACCGCCTCTTTTTCCTCAGCGATATCCCTTTGCTCGTATTTTTGGATTACTTTCCTGGCTTCCAACAGGTAATCCCAGAGGATATTTTTATTCTCAGTACCGATCCATCTGGTCAGGCTGTGATCCACCCATGATCCCGTTGCCGGATGAGTAATACGCCTTTTGGGAGGATGTTTTTCTAAAAATTCACTTACAGTGACCGTCTCGAGATAGGGATCGGCGGATATGCCCCGGTAAAGGTTGTGCAAAAATTCACCCTTATCGCCCTGATACCATTCCCAGGCGTTTTCGCCATCCAGTGCAAGGGTAACAAGAAATTTTTCAGGGTTTCTACCGAGGTGTTCCCTGATCTTATGCAAGCGGTGGATGAGATCTCCGGCAGCATTTTTGCCAGACATATGCTGGTAAACAAAACCGATACGATCTGAAAGATGGTGATCGCGAAATATTACCGGTATTTCAGTCCCTTCACCCCTGACCAGGTACGGCTGGTAGAGGACCTCCGGATTGAGCACATGCCCATAGCCGTCCCTGTATATTTCTACGTTCATTGATTTGCACAAAACTTGTTCATCGGAAATTGTCCATTTAAAACCCTCATCGACAAGAAGCGGAATAATTTCGGGGCTGACGGCCATCTCCGGGGGCCAAAAACCGCACGGTTTTTCTCCAAATAACCGCGCATGCTCTTCGACAGCCATCTTTACCTGTGCCCTGGCATCTTCTACAAACCTGAAACGGTCTGGAAGAGACAGCCCCGGGCTGGAGCGCAGGGCGGAGTGATTATCTACAAGAAGAGGGAGAATAGGATGGTAGTATGCGGTAGTGATGATCTCTATCTGCCCTTTCTCCTGCAATCGGCGATGCTCCGGAATCACCTTTTCCATAATGGAATAATGATATTTTATTAATTTTTCCTTTTCCTCTTCGCTAAAATTCCGGCCCTTTTCCAGCAAGTCGCTGAGAAAAGGATCGTTGCTTCTTATTTCAGGATCTATCCAGACCAGATTAAACCAGATCTGCAGGTCAAGGTAATCCTGTGTTGTATACTTTTTGAGGGCTTTTTCCACTTCTTCCGGTTCAGTTACCCTGCCCTGCCTTTCTAAAAGCTGCCGGTAATAATTATGCTGATCGATTACTCTTTCCCACTGAATATCGAAAAAATGCTGCAGGAGAAATTTCTTTTCTCCCTCGTTGAGGTCCTTTGCTTTCTTCATTGCTTTAAGATAATAGTCAACCGCTTCATTGTGGAGGTAACCATTAATTTGTTCCAAAAGGGACGGGCTGAGGCTAAAAGTCTGCTTTATTTCGGGATAGTTTTCCAAAATTGCCGCCATCTGGTAATAATCCTTGGTCGCATGCAGCCTGACCCAGGGCATAATAAATTCTCCCCGCCCGGCATCAAAATAATAGGGTTGGTGTTGATTCCAGACAAAAGCTATGTAGAGAACATTTTGGGACAATTTCCTTCCTCCTCATGAATTAATGCTCAATTCAACAGTAAACATTTTTTCCATTCCGCTGTTCATAGAAAGCTCCCAGTTGGGGACTATTACCGATTGCTGGTAAACCCGTTCCAGGCCTCCTTCCGACTGAGATACCGTCTCTACCGGAAAACGCCAGATCCTTGCCGGGGGAGAAAAGCGCAGAGCGACCTCCAGTTTTCTCCACTCATCAAAAACCATCAGCTCCTCAACTTCTTCCTCCTCTCCCCTGCTTGCAAGATGCGCTTCTCCCAGCGTTCGGCCCGGTATATGATAATAGCGATCGGGGGAATTACCGGATAAAAAAGCGAGGTTAAACTCTGTTCCAAATCTAAAAGATAGCTCCTGTTCACCCGAATTCTGTAAAACATACTCTACCTGTATATCCTGGGACGAGACCCCAAGAGCAATTTTTTTACGCAGCAACAGCTCCCCTTTCTCCACCGCTCCCCGGCGCCGGAAGGTAACCAGCACTTTATCCTGGCAGCGTTCTATTTCAGCATTATATGGCCGCAGCAAAAAATCCCCCGATTCTTCAAATGAACCCTTGCTAAAGGAATCGAAATCAACCTCCGGGGAAAGGAAGTGGTCCAGCAACGCTCCCCTGGGATAGCTATCGTAAATAAGAAAATTCTGCAGACCGTTCTCCTTCACCGCAAACCTTTTATGAATGGTTTTCACACCGGACTCTTGGGAAGAATCATGGGGATGGCTCTGGTAATCCAAGTGCTCCTTTCCTCCTTCGGGCTTGTTTTCCTGCTCAATTATCTCCTGCTTGAGAAGGTCATCATGATAAGGCTCTCTTCTCCTGGTCAGGGTATCGAGCAGGTTAACCGCTGCAGGACGGTAAGAAAGCTCCCAGAGGCTGCCCCCCAGGTAAGGGGATAGCAGTAAACTAAAATACTCGTTGTTGAGGACAATTTCCTGAAAACCATCGTAGTCCCTGTCCTCTACTTTAATTTCGAGCCAGTTGTCCCGCGGATGCAGCTCTCTGACTATGATATTTTCTGCTTTAATCAGGTTTTCATAAACTGCAGCACGTAAAAAGTTCAGGTAAAGCCCGCCGAACACCCCGTGCCAGTAGGCACAGTTACACTGCGCAGCCCAGATAAAATCCAGAGCTTTTTGCCGGGCCTTTGTACGTGTGACTTGCGACAACCTTTTTCTTACAGAAAGCATTTTTTTATGCATGCGGTTGCTTTCCGGATAACGTGTGAGAAAATTTCGCCAGTATCCTCCAGCCCACTGCTTCATCTCCCTGTAAGAGGCAGCGGGAAGGTAGATCCTTCCGCGGGGGGGATAGGTCCTCATATATTCGCTAAAAGTTGTTGTTCTAATCCAGTCCCGGTTATTGTCTAACATTTGAAAAAATTTTTCCAGCCAGCCCTCTTCATAGACATGTTTATGCGTTCCGGGCCAAACACCAAATTTTTCTCCATCGTCTGCCAGAACGGCAAGTGAACCCGGGGTTTTGAAAGCGAGGCTTCCCAGGAATTCTTCTGTTTCTTCTATTTCCTCGAAAGGTATCAAATAGCGCAATTTCTCACTAATGGGAAAGATGTTTAACGGGCAACCCTCTTCCTCGGTTAGATAATATCCGTTCAGTTCTTCGCTTTTGATACCCAGTTCATGGAAATGGGCGTCGTCAACCACAACATAGCGAACCCCGGCCTCATACAATGGCCGGGCCAAATGAGGTTCCCAAATACGTTCAGCAAGCCATATCCCGCTAACCTCTGTCCCCAACCTGCTTTTTAGAAAACGGCTAAGTTTAAGGATTTGGCCTTTTTTATCACTGTCCGGAATAATCGGCAAAACAGGCTCGTAAAAACCACCGCCCATCATCTCCACCTGCCCCCTTTCTAGCATTTCACGCAAAGTTATGAAAATAGAGGGCTCATTTTTTTCGATCCAGTCTAGAAGGGAACCGGAATAATGAAGAACAGCCTTAATATTAGGATAGCGCTTTAATACCTCAATAAACGGAGCATACGCATCCTTAAATGCCGCTGCGAATACTTCGGGTAAATTTCCTACCGGCTGATGATTATGCAACGCTAATATAAACGATACGAGCTTTTGTTTTGTCTTTTTCCCCTCAGTCTTTTCCGCTGTTTTTTTTTCCACTGTTAGAGCAGAACCTTCATCCAATGCAATTTCACCCCTTATATATATCATGATGCAGAGATGGTATAACGTAAGCAGAAATAGGTTGCCCTGCAGTTTTCTTTTTATACAGCAATGCCCATGGAATACCTGCCAGCCTGTTAAAGAAAAAGGCTTTTTCCTGTTTTTTGCAAGTACTTTTTCCCTGTTTTTGCAAACTTTTTCCCGCGTCCCCGGTAGGAGTGTAAAAAATCACAGTATGAAAAATGAATTGCCACTCTGAACTGACAATGCTAACGTTCAGGATGACAATCCTGCGCATTTGCTGAACAGTTACTTTCCTTTTTTGTGCCAGGTACAATAATAATTCACCTGTAGGGAATAATAGCTTCAAAAAGATAAAAGAGGTGATACTTTTTATGCACCCATCCAGCCGGGAATATTTGGACGGGGAAGAAAACCTGCCTTTATATTATGGGAAAGATTGCCTTGTACTACTTCCGCGGGATCCTTACTGGCTTTTTGCTTATTGGGAAATCAGCATACCAACAAGACAGCGCTTTGAAGCTGAATTCCATAAACCGTGGGATTCATTGCAGCTGCTTTTAAGGGTTTATCGTTATGATGCTCAAGGCACGGGAAAAGAAAGCCATTTTGACATACAGATCGATCCTTCCGCGGATAACTGGTATATAAAAGCAGGCGTTCCCAATAAAAAATATCAAACTGAACTGGGGTGTTATCTGCCGGAAGGAGGATTCCGCCACATCCTCTCATCCAACCTCGTTACCACACCCAGAGACAGCCTCAGCGATATCATCGATGAAAACTGGCGGTTGCCTGATTGGCAGGCCCGCCGTCTGTACCGGCGAATCTCACGCAGCAATCTTAGTTCCCTGGAAATGATAAAATGGGGAATACCTCAACAATAACCACCACCGCAACTGAACAACCATCACCGCGGCAGGCATAGTAGCGCAAAACCCGTTTTCGTAGTAAAAAGCTCTAACAAAGACAGGAGGTAGTTATAAAAACATGGTTAAAGGCTATCTGGCGTTTGTTTTCCATTCTCACCTGCCCTATGTACGCCATCCGGAACACAAGCAGTCCTTGGAGGAAAAGTGGTTTTTTGAAGCCATAACCGAATGTTATGTACCCCTTATCAAGGTATTCCAGGAACTGGAAAGGGATCATGTTGATTACTCCGTCACTTTCTCCCTTTCGCCGACGTTGTTGGCCATGATGGAAGATCCGTTCTTACAGGAACGCTACGCTGCATATCTTTCCCGGATGCAAGAACTGGCCTGCAAAGAAGAAGAAAGAACGGCAGGCGATCCGGTTTTCTCACCCCTGGCTCATATGTACCGGGAAAGAATAGATTATACAGCATACATATTTAATGAAAAATATGGAAGAAGAATAGTGGAAGCCTTTAAGGAGCTGCAAAGGGGGGGAAATGTCGAACTGATTACCTCTGCAGCCACACACGGTTTTTTACCGCTTTTGGGGATACAGAAGGAGGCGATATACGCCCAGATCGCCGCCGGGATAGAGTACTACCAAAAGATTTTCGGCAATACACCGCGGGGCATCTGGCTCCCCGAATGCGGTTACGAGAGTGGACTGGAAGACATCATGAGCGAGTTGGGACTGCACTACTTTGTTACGGCTACACACGGAGTCCTCTATGCATCCCCCCGACCCAAATACGGTGTTTACAGCCCAATCCTTACGCCGGGCGGCCTCGCTGCTTTCGGGCGAGACCCAGAAACATCCCAGCAGGTTTGGAGCTCAAAAGAAGGCTATCCCGGCGATTACAACTACAGGGAATTTTATCGGGACATAGGTTATGACCTCGACCTGGATTATATCGGAGAATATCTCCATCCTACAGGCCTGAGGGGAAACACAGGTTTTAAATATTATCGCATTACAGGACCGTCAAACCATAAAGAACCGTATAACCGGGAATGGGCACTGGAAAAAGCCCGGGAACATGCTGGAAACTTTATGTTTAACCGTGAAAAGCAGGTTGAGTATTATGGGGAGATCATGGACCGTCCTCCGCTTGTCGTCGCTCCATATGACTCGGAATTGTTCGGCCATTGGTGGTTTGAAGGACCGCAGTGGATAGATTATCTCTGCCGCTTAATAAATAAAAATCAAAATATTAAACTGATAACCTTGGGAAAATACTTGGAATTGCAATACCCTTTGCAGCTCTGTACACCAAACGCATCAAGCTGGGGCGACAAAGGGTACAACGAGGTCTGGTTAAACGGGAAAAATGACTGGATATACCGCCACCTGCACAAGGCTGGGGAAAAGATGATCGCTTTAGCCACCAATTTTCCCAAGTCCGAAGATATTTTAAGGGACGCTCTCAATCAGGCAGCCAGGGAACTGCTGCTGGCCCAGAGCAGCGACTGGCCTTTCATCATGACAACCGGAACCATGGATTCGTATGCAAAGTCGAGAATTACCAGCCATCTCATCCGTTTCCTGAAGCTGGAACGGCAAATCTGGGAAAACAGGATTGATGTCTCCTGGTTGCGGCAGCTCGAAGCTACAGACAATCTGTTTCCGCACCTGGACTACCATCTGTTCCAGAACCTTGAGCAAACCGTTGCCGTAGAAAAAGATAAGCTAGCGGAAATAACGTGAGTTATTTGGTAAATGGGGTAGCGTTAAAGATGAATCAGGACAATTACCGTAAGCAAGCGCTACCCCGCATTTAATTTATAATAAGCGCTGTAAAAGAAAATCGAGAAGCATTTCTTTTTTGTCCCTATTCCCCGATGTTTTTTTTCAAAACCCCCAAAATACTCGTATAGCTAAATGATCCGAAATCATATAATTCTCTTCTTTGCAGAGCATAAGTAAAAAAACGAACACCTTTATAATGAAGGCGTCGTTTTTTGGTTTGAACCGAGCTTAATACTTAATCTTCTGCCTTGCTTAAAAAGCATATATTTATATTTACAGAGCAGGTACATACACCTGAAAAGAGTCCCCATTAGATAAGGTATCCATTCCCAGATAACAGTAGGCAGGTAGCGTTACTGTTTTTTGACGGCCATTTGCTTCAACTTCAAACTCGTGATAGGTAAGGCTTACTTCTTGAAAAGAAAACGACGCTCGTTGCTGGGGAGTATGCCACCGCAGCTCTTTTACGCGTTCAAAAGCTTGAGCAGGTGAGAGTAAGCGATAAAAGCCTGGCTGCGCGTATCCGCCCTGCTCCTCGTAATAATATGATATAATTCCCTCTTTTTCGCCGCAGTGCAAAATTAGAGCGGGATTCTGTTTGCCGCCTTTTTGTTTTTTATAGATAATTTCTGCATAAGCACCTTTTTGGGTTTCCTGCTGAACGATCTCCAGATAATCCCCTTCCTTAACCATAAACCCCTCGTTTAAGAGGATCTCCTCTGCCCATGCCTTTGAACCCATTGCCCCTTCTGAGCTCTCAGCAGCCGAGACAAACTTCCGCGGGTTCCAGAAGCACCTGGTATTCTCCACCTGTTCGGGATTATCTTCCTTCCTTACGTTATAATAAACTGATTCCGGCTTCACCTTCCCGCCCAGTGCCAGTACTTTCTCGTTTTCCCAGGCCTCAAACTCCGGCTCTTCTTTAAGGGGATCTTCTCCTTCTTGGAGCGGTTCGGCAGGATCTGTAGCTTCCGGACCTTGCAGAGTTTCCGACGTTTCAGTTTCCGGCGCTAAGCCCCCTGGGATAGATATTCCCTCATTGCTTTCCTGGATTTCACCATCCGGTTCACCTTTGGGAGCATAATCATTATTCTCCCTATCCACAAGAGGTATATCGGTTTTGCCGTCTTCAGGAAGCTGCTCTTCTCCGGATGGCCATTCGTTAAAAGAAACATACGTCTTTGAAGGCGGTTGATCGGTTGGATTGGCGATTTCCGACTTATTAATAAACATGCCCTGGTTATAGAGAAAGGTTACAGCTACAATTAGCAGTACCGCGGCAGCAGCCGAAAAAGCAGGCCTTCTTAAGCTATGCTTTCTGGAAAGCAGGGCTTTAAAATCAACGAGTTTTGTGTTTCCATCGGCATTTTCCTCATCCCTGATCTTTTCCATTAGCCGCTCCTTGAGGTTATCCCTGAATAAAGGAGAGGATTGGGCTTTTGGCATCCCGCAAAGCAGTGATGCTATTTCCTGTAGTTCCTGGGCCTCTTTTTCCGAAGAACAGAGATCTTCTATTGATTTGTCCCAATCAAATTGCGGCATTGAAATCCCCTCCTTTCAGTTTTTTACGCAAGCTCCGCAGCCCGCGAAACAAAAGTGCTTTTACCGCCCCTTCATTTTTTCCTAAAATCACGGCAATTTCTTTAATTTTCAGGTCTTCCTGGTAACGAAGCAGCAGTGCATCCTGCTGATCAGGGCTGAGTGTTCTGATCGCCTTAAACAACTCTTCCCTGGTAACATCCCGGATGACTTTCTCCTCCGGGCCTTTTTCCGTTTGAGCAGTAAGCGCGGTGTTATTGTTGTCGAACAATATGGGATCGCGCTTGCGAAATTGATCAATAACCTGATTGCGGGCAATCGTATACAACCAGCATGCAAAGGAACGGTCCTGCCATTGAAATTTTTTTATATTGGCAAGGGCCTTGTAAAATGTTTCCGATACTAAATCTTCGGCTAACTGTGAATTATTAACCTTATTATATATGTAGTTGTATATTTTCGGGAAATAATAGTCGTAAAGCGGAGCGAATGAAACAGGGTTGTCCTGAGCCCTGGATACTATTTCCTGCTCCTTTTTTTCTATTAACAACTGGATCTCTCCTTCGGGGATTAAGACGCGGCGGAATTACACCCTCGCCCCGGAGCAAAAATTCCTCCGGAAGATTACAAAGCTGTAAGGGTTGAGGGCAAACTCTGAAGCTCTCAGCTTATTAAGATTCTACTCCAGCCATTCTATCTCCTGCCTGCCGGGGGCAAAACCACCTTTTACCTGTAATGGCTACTACAGGAAAACGCCTCTTTGAAAGATCCAGCGCATTGCTCACCTTGTTTACCTCCTCACACTGTATAACGAATGATGCTGAAAAAAGTTACTCCGGGTCCGTGTCTTTTTGCGCAAAAAAGCTATCTCCCTTTTAAGAATTCATCCAAAAGGCTCAATATACCCCTAACACCGGCCTCCTCCCCCAGTTCTGCAGGCACCAGAGCAACCATTTCCCCTGAAGGTCCGATCGCCGCCTCATTTAAATAGCGCCTAACCGGATCAAATAAAGCATCTCCGTTATTGGCCAGGCCACCCCCGATAATGATCAGCTCGGGGTTTAAAATGTTTACCAAAAAAGAAAGGGCAAGACCAAGATAATATGCAGCCCTTTCCACTATTTTAATCGCTTCTTTATTTCCATCACGGGCAGCAGCAAAAACGTGACTTGCCGTCAACCCGGCGTCGACATCCCGGGCAGCTCCCGGTAGCGGAAAACTCTCCGCCAAGAGCAAACGCCCTTCTCTTTCAATAGCGGAACCCGAGGAAAGGCTTTCTAAACATCCACACCTTCCGCAGCCGCAAAGGGGCCCGTTGGGCAAAACGTTTAGGTGCCCTATTTCCCCGGCAAACCCCCCGCTACCCCGGTATATTTTCCCTTCTGCAATTATCCCTGCGCCTATGCCGGTGCCCAGTGTAATATTAACCAGATTCTTTTTACCCCTGCCGGCGCCAAAAATGTATTCCCCGTAGGCTGCGGCATTGGCATCATTCTCTATTATTACAGGCAAGCGCAGCCTTTCTTTTAATTCCTTTTCCAGAGGGAACATCTCCCACCCAGGAAGGTTGGGGGAGCTGACTATACGACTGGAACGGATATCATAAAAGCCCGCCATGCAGAATCCCACACCCTCCAGTCTGTTAAAGGAAAGTCCTTCCTTGGAGAGAAATTCTTCAATACTTTCGATAAGATGCTGGAGGATAACCTGGGGACCTTCCGCTGCCTTTGTAAATACCTTTTTTGTTCTGATTACCTCGCCTTCATCAGCGGTAGCAAGGGCAAGGAGCATCTTTGTTCCCCCCAAATCCACTCCAATCCTATAATCCATATGTTCACCTCACACTTTTTCCCAATAATTTAATCACAACCCTTCCATATTTTATCCTGACCGGGAGCCGATTACCCTTTAACCGGGAAAAAAGCAGGAAGGCTACTTTTGTTATTTTGTATAGGAACCATAGGAACCATCCTTCGGGGGTGTTACTTCAATACCGCGATCACTTTCATGTTCCGGTAATGTTCATGGTAATCAAGTCCGTATCCCACTATAAAAGCATCCGGGATTTCAAAGCCCTTATAATCGACAGGAACATCTAATATACGCTTCTCCGGCATATCTAGAAATGTACAGACACGAAGACTTGACGGGTTCCTGATCCTTAATTTTTTAAGAAGGTAATTCAGCGTAAGGCCGGTATCAACGATATCTTCGACCAGGAGGACATTTTTGTGGGTAATATTTACATCTAGATCTTTGGTAATACGTACCGCGCCCGGGTGCTCCATACCGCCCCCATAACTGGAAATGCCAATGAAATCAAGTATAAAGGGAATAGAAAGGTTGCGGCTCAGATCAACGGCAAAATAAACGCTTCCCCTTAAAACCGCAACCAGGACCAAATCCCTGACCTGGGCATAATCCCGGGAGATCGCTTTTCCCAAAAAAGCTACTTTCTCATCAATTTGCTCTTCGGAGATCAAAACCTTCAGCCTACAGCTATTTTCTATTTCCATCTAGAAACTCCTCTTATATAAAAAGTAGGGAACCGGTTTTTTATTTATTACCCGCTACTGGTTAACCCTTACGATCGCTTTTTTTCTTCGATTCCGTATTTCTGAAGCAGGCTCCTGTAATTCCGCCCGTAGATAATTTTTATGTTTATGTCCGGATAAAGCTCCTTAAGGCGACGGATCTTTTTATTTTTTCGCCACACAAGTTTTTGTTTCTGGGTAGTAAGCTCGACATACAAATCCTGCTCGGGGAGGTAAAAATCAGGTGAAAAAGCCTCTGTTATATTGCCCTCGCTATCCCACTGCAGAGGAAAGGTTTTTGGTTCGTAGAGCCATTTAATGCGGTAGAAATCAAGCATCCTGGCAAACTCTTCTTCACTGGGGTGAGCAAAAGCCGGCGGGCTTCCGGATGCATCCAGAACCACCCCGGGCTGTAAGCTTTCCTTCATAAGCTGTTCTTCATAATCCTTCCGAGAAACAATGTTCCCGTGTTCCAGTGATCGCGCAAGCTGGATAATTAAATCGCTCGCTTCTTCCAGCCCTAAAATACCGGTATTAAAAACCAAGTGGTAGAAATCGAGATCAAACCATTCACAACCAAAGGCATGCCTCAAATATTCCTCCCGATCCTGGTCTTGTTCAGAAATAAGACGTGCAGCCGCAGCCTCATCCAAGTTATAGAGTTTTTGCACGCGTTGGAGACGATTTTTATAGGGAGCGATGACCTTCACATGCAGTGCAGGAGGAAAATCTTTAAATAAAACCTGCCCGCCCCTGCCGAGTATAACCAGATTTTCCCTGATAGCCAGATCATAAAAAAAATTATGCAATGCCTCGAGGTAGCGCAGGTAACTTTTTTCCAGTTCGCTGGTGTCACCATCGCCGGGTAGTATCTTTTTTTCATCAAACTGACTAAACTCAGGCTCGGAAACATCATATTCCTTCAATTTCTCCGTTATCGTAGCCCTGTTGAGCAGCAAATAATTTAGACGCTGTGAAACGATGCGAGCAATCGCTTCCCCGCCGCTTCCGAATTGACGGGAAATAGTAATGACTGGCATGGGAACCTCCTCATCTATATACTAAGGGATTTATCATGATTATAACACAATCAATCAAAGATTTTGAATCTAAACATAGCATCATTTTAAAAAATTTAATGAAAATTTTAAAAATACTATTGACAAATGCATTCCTTTATTATAAACTATGCTTGCAGGTCCCGAGAGGTCAAGGATCTTTTCTATAAACAGTCTTCCTGCCGGATGTTTGGCTTTGAAGCAAAGGGACGGTAAGGGCGTAAAAAACCATTGCGCCGGTTGATGTCCGTGAAAGTAGAAGCTTAAACTAGGGAAGGAATGGCCCGGGGAAAAGAGCAGAGGTCTGTTGGGACTTGCATTTTTTTTGCTTGTTGCTTTTTGATCGTTCAATCCATCTCACAGGCCGTTTATCTCATCGTTTATCTCACAGACCGTTTATCTCACAGTTTATCTTATTAGCGGTTTCCCTTTATTACCTCATCCAGAACGCACCTTACCTCTTCTTTGACCTCCGAAAAAAAGTCTTCTATATCATCAATAACCAGTTCCTTGCCCTTATGGATAATATCCCGGCTTTCCTCCAAATCGATAGATTCAATGTTGTGGCGGAAATATATCTGTCTCTGGTAACGCAACGCAAGCAGATGGGCATCAAGCGGTTCTTCATCTATAAAACTTTTAAAAGTAGAAAAATTCTTTTCTAAAATTTCGGCATCCCGGCTAAGGAGAGGGGATAGTTCCCTGCAGAGTTTCCTAATTAGGGCAACGTTGTAAAAAGCCCGTTGAAGGGAGATGAGCAAACGCGGGTGCTTTTCATTAATATACAGCTCCACACCCATTTCGATAAAGTTATGCGCTTTCCACCACCCGTCATCGGAGGCGATATTACAAGCGTCAACTACCCTGTCAATCAATGGCTTTGCCTTTTCAAAGCAATAACCCCTTTCGAAATGTCTATACTTTTCGTCGCTGTAGTAATCCAGCCCTTTTGGTTCAATGCCGTGGGTTATTACCCCCAGGGAAAAGTTTACCAGATCACTTTGTTTCCCACGGAAAAAACGCCAGATTTGCTTCCCCAGGGTGTGGCTTTCTTTCCAGGTAATACCGCTAAGGATAAGCATATCCGGAAAAATGCTTCCCAGAGCCGTGGGATCGTCAAGGTAGCCCAACACTCTTTTTGCAAAATATATATGTGTAAGAGGGTACATACAATCACCAGGGGGAAAAAATTATAAATAAAAAATCATAAACCATGAATAATTTATGCGCCGGGAGTAAATATTATTAATGCAGCCGGAACAGGTAAATCTCCTGCGTGATGCAGGAAACAGCCCTGACAAGGGTTAGCATTTACACAGTGTCCGGCTGCTTCATTTTTTCGGGATAAAAACGCGGTTTCTTATTCTCTGGGCCTCATTGTGGGAAAAAGAATGACATCCCTGATAGAAGGGGAATCGGTGAGGATCATGATTAGTCTGTCAATGCCGATACCGAGCCCTCCGGTTGGGGGCATTCCGTACTCCAGTGCCGTAAGAAAATCTTCATCCATCATATGAGCCTCCTCATCACCTGCAGCACGCTTCCTCATCTGTGCTTCAAACCGCGCCCGCTGGTCAAGAGGATCGATCAATTCCGTAAAAGCATTTGCTATCTCCTTGCCGGCTAGGAATGTCTCAAAGCGGCAGGTGAAACGCGGGTCGTCGCTGCAGCGTTTGGCCAGCGGGGAAACTTCAACCGGGTATTTCTTTACAAAGATCGGACCCCAGAGCCTGTCCTCGCAAAATTTTTCAAAAAAGGTAAAAATAATTTCTCCCCTGCTTTCCCCACCTTTAAGCTCCAGGCCTTTCTCCAGGGCTACCTGCCTTGCCCCTTCATCATCGGGAATAGACGTAAAATCCACGCCTGTTATTTCCCTGACCAGATCGAGAAGATCCCGGCGAGGCCAGGGAAGGGACAAATCGAGTTCTTTTCCTCCATAGCTCATCTTTAAAGTTCCAAACACCTCTTCGGCAACCGAAGCCACGAGTTCTTCGGTAAGTCTCATCATATCCTCATAATCTGTGTTTGCCTGGTAGATCTCTACAGTAGTAAATTCGGGATTATGGTTGGTGGAGATCCCTTCATTTCTAAAGATTCTTCCCAGCTCGTACACCTTTTCCATCCCGCCTACAACCAGCCTTTTCAAATGCAACTCAGTGGCTATCCTCAGGTAAAGATTAATATTTAAAGCGTTGTGATGCGTAATAAACGGCCGCGCGTTAGCCCCTCCGGCGATACCGTGCATTACAGGAGTTTCAACTTCTAAAAAACCTTTCCGGTTTAAATATTCACGAATAGCCTGGATCACCTTGCTGCGAGCTATAAAAACCTCGCGTACAGCAGGGTTTACAATCAAATCGACATATCTCTGGCGATAGCGCAGTTCAATATCCTTCAGACCATGCCATTTTTCCGGCAACGGTCGCAGCGATTTTGATAAGAGTTTAAAAGAAGAGATATTAATCGTTATTTCACCGGTTTTCGTTTTAAAAACCTCGCCGGTTACGCCGATAATATCCCCAACGTCAAGGCTCTTATATATGTTATAGTTGCCCTCACCAACACTATCCTGCCTGATATAGAGCTGAATTTTTCCGCTCATATCCTGAATATTGGCAAAGCTGGCCTTGCCGTGCCCCCGTCTGCTAAGGATTCGCCCTGAAACTTTAACACTCTTACCCACCAGCTTTTCGAAATCATCGATAATATCCATCGCCCGATGTGTAACCTCGTACTTCTCGCCGTAAGGTTGCACACCCTTTTCTCTTAACTCATCTAATTTTCTTTGCCTGACATAAAGCTCATCGCTGTGATGATCCTCTGACATAGAATGTATTAACCCCCATATTTTCTTATTTAATCTCCATTATTTTATACCTCATAACCCCCGCTGGAGTTTTAACCTCTACGACAGTTCCCACAGGAGAACCAAATATGGCCCTGCCCACCGGTGATTCGTTAGAAATTTTATTATCCAACGGGTCGGATTCGGCAGATCCTACTATGGTGAATTCCAACTCTTCCCCACTTTCTTGTTCTTGTAAGAGTACAGTAGAACCAAAATCCACAATATCTTTTTTAATATCGTCGTGGTCAATAAGGCGGGCATTGCGGAGCATCTTTTCCAGGGTGATAATCCTGCCTTCAATAAAAGCCTGTTCGTTTTTAGCATCCTCATACTCAGAGTTGTCGCTCAGATCACCAAAGGAAATTGCAGTTTTAATACGGGAGGCTACTTCACGCCTTCTCACAGACTTAAGGTAAGATAATTCCCCCTCCAGTTTTTTTAAACCTTTCTGAGTAAGGACCACTTCTTTTGACGACATTTGCCTCTCTCCTTTAAAATATTAAAATAGGCCTCAGCAAAAAATTATATGTGTTTATAAAAATAATTATTCCTTACTGCAGCTTAAACATGGAAGTGCTCTCTCAATTGTGCCCTTACAAGTGTACTTTTTTTACTATAAGTAAGAATAAGTGTCAAACCCAACTTGACACTTTCTTGACACTTTTAAGTTAAAAACTTGCATCAATCAATACCCAACCCGAAACCCGAAGTACTAGTCTGCATCGTCTGCATCGACAATTCCCGGGTGAATAATTTAAGCATATTATAGACACATATTATATTTTTGTCAAATTATTTTTTATCTTGCCCTGCGGTCGGGTTCCCGCATAGTAATACCCAAATCCAATCTTTTTAAACGTGCTTTTTCCTTGATTTTTTCAATAGCATTGTTATCAAGCGCTCTTTCAAAACTGCGAAAACCAGCCAGCTTAAAACCGTGTTTGGCAGCGAGCGCACTGATCTCATCGACCTGGCACACAGTCATTTCCCTTCCCAAAGAAAAGTTTTCAAAACGTTTTTCCAGGGCAAGAACCATTGTCTCCGCCATGCAGGCATAAGCCGTTTTAGGAGGAAATCCAAAATTAAAATTGAATTCGACATCTCCGGGTACTTCCACTACCCCTCCTTCAATCACCAGAACATCATCTCTGGCCTGAGCAACCCGTGCCGAAACATCACGGGGCCTGGCTACATCGCATACTACTGCACCCGGTTTGAGATCCTCCGGGTGGATCAAGCTGTCAGCAGCGCTGGATACGGCAAGAACAACATCCGCCTTCTTTATCGCTTCTTTGATATTGGAGGTAACCTTCACGGCGAGACCGGTATCGCGGAAAATTTCCTCCGCAAGTTTTTCCATCCGCGGTATGTTTCTGGCAATCAAAGTTAGGTAATTGACTTTTCTGGCTAAAATACGCGCACAAACACTGCCTATTGACCCGGTAGCCCCTAAAATGGCAACTTCAGCCCGTTCCAAATCGATCCCCATCACCGCTGCAGCTTTTTGCGTGCCCTCAAGAGCGGTAGCAACGGTATAACTGTTCCCCGTGGTAACAGCTATATCCAGATTGCGTGCAACAGTAATGCCTGCATCGCCAACAACGGCGGTCATCGCCCCCAAACCCACAATTTTTGCCCCTGCCCTGGACGCCTTCTTCCCGGCAGCGATAATCTTTTTCAAGGTTACTTCTGTCGGGAGCTCCTGCATCTGCCGGGAAGTAAGGGAAACACCAACAAAAATACCCTCCAAACTGCCATAGGGAGAAGAAATGCCCGTTATCTGCGAAGCAATTAAAGGAGGCAGCATACGGACAGCAGATTCGACCAGACGCACCGGCCATTTCTTCATGAAGCTGTACTTCCTAAAGATATCCTCAATAGTTAATGGGTGTAAGATAAATGCAAATTTTGCCGTTTCCATAGATATTGCCGGCAGATTTTGCCTGCCGGCAGCCTCCTTTCCAAATTTGCCAATTCTTAAATTCGTAACAAAATATCCTTAGAGCTCAATTATCCTCGGTCTAAATTCAAGCTCTTCCAGCAAACGCTTATACTCTTCGGGATTGAGCTCCTTCTTGCTACCGGCATATGCTACCAATAAAGCTTCCATGACATTTGTTCCAAAAGAACGCCCGTCTATTTCCGGGGTTGTAGTAATAAGCGTCTTAACTCCCTTTTGTCGCAGCATTTCAACATCAGCAGGAGTAACGGTATTGGTAATAATAATTTTGCCGGGAAGTTCTTTAGGCATATACCGCTTAATAAAATGAAAGTCGCCGGCAATAATATCCGCCCTGAGAAAAAACTGCGGATAGCGGGGTTTGTTCGTTTCCTGTTTTTTACCGGTGGGATAGATCATAGAAAAAGGCAGAAGGCGAATTACCGGCACGGCAAGAGCGGCAATAAAGGCTAGCGTGTTCAGCGATTTCAAGGGGCAAGGCAGATTAAGAATAAAAATTAGATCCCCGTATTCCATCTCGCAACCGGCTTGCTCCAGACTTTGAGCCAGCCCGAAACGATCCATGGCGCTTACTACAAGGACTTTTTTCTTTTTATCTATAATATCTGTTTCCCGCAGCAGATATTCTACAACGTTTCTCTCAAGAGTATTCTTTAAACCGGAACCATCCAGAATAGGTGTAATCCGGGCAGCGCTGGCTACCTTTTGAGCATCTCTTAAAGTATAGCGCCGGTTAACAGCTTGTATATACAAATCCATACCTCCAAGCCCGAAAGCATCTATCTTCCCATCATTCTCTTCGATAAAGCGGATCATTTTCTGTAAATCCCCATCAGTTCCGATGCGCTTAACCAAAAAAGTTTGTCCCAGGAGATCGATCTCTGCTGTATGGTCCCTTGATGAAGAGCCCAGGCTAATGCTTACAACCTGCTTCATTTATTCCCGCCTCCTTAACTCTTAATATTCGGATCTTTGCTTGTTATTAACGTATCCATAATTTCTTTGAACGTGTTCGGGTTCAATAACCGATCCCCTTTTATGGGTGACTTGCCCAGTTCCAGAAAAATTATCTCCCCGGTCAATAAAGCTTCAGCAATTTTTAACCAGCGTCGCGAGCCGATAATAATCACAACATCATGTGATTGCAACTCTGCAATCAACTCCATTACCTGATTAAAAAAATCCAGCGCGCTCCTGTCCCTTACCAGGTTCCACCTCTCTTCTTCATTCATTAACCATACAAAATCAACTCCATAATCCTCTGATATTTTTTTTATCTCTTCTTTATTCTGCAAAGGAAATCCAAATACCGCTATTTTCTTGCCTTTCCTAATTTCACCTATACTTTCAAGCCTGGAAATAAAAGTCCGGTCAAGATGCAACAGGTTGGCAACTTCCTGTTGAGAAAGACCTGAAGAGCGCAGCTTCAATATTTTTTGTATACCATCGCGAATTTTACGCATGCTGATAATTTTTTCACCTATACGTATCATTTCTTCACGTACCATTTCTTCCGGCAATGTTTATCACCTCAAGATATAACATTTGTAAACTGTCATATGTTAAATAAAAAATATTTGATTATATTTCAGTTATTGTGCACAGCTTTGTAGACATGAATATCTTAACAAAATGCCACGAAAAATACAATCTTTTTTTAAAAAAAGTGTACAATAAAAAACAGCTAGCTTACAGCCAGCCGCTTAGAAAAAACACAGTATAAACAAACTCAAGCTTTATTCTGTTGCCTCCAGTACAATTTTATGATCCGTTAAAAATAATTCTTTAATTTTAGCTTTTACTTTTCTCTGTTCTCCGAGAATACCTTCCAGGTAGAGCTCCCCATCGGCCACTGGTTTCAAAAAGCTCACGTCTTTCATAAAAAGTTCTTCTTGGCCGTTTTTTAATAAATAAGCATCGGATTGGCACATCACCTGCGGGCATAAAAGCCCTTTCACCCCCTGTATAATGTAGTGCTGCCTTCCAGGTTATATTATATACGATTACATGATTTAAAAAAGGGGATCTGAAAAAAAGAAAGAAAGTTAAAATAGAAGGTGCCTTCTAGCTTTTTCAGATACCAAAAAAAATTCTTCTCTGGGTATATTTAACCTGGCTGCCATTTTTTCTAAAAGTTCCGGCTTCGGCTCTTTAACACCTCTTTCAATGTTGCTTAATTGACTGGCAGAAAGGTTCAACTTCTCCGCCAACTCCTGTTGAGTCATCCTTTTTAATCTCCTCAACGCCCTTATTCTAATGCCGAGCGCTTTCCGGGCCGTCATTAAATATCACCCCACACGCGTTGGTTTAGTTATATAATATTCTTCATATAATCTTCGACACAAAAGGGGTGATTCCTGCATAAATCGTGAAAAAACTCCCACTCGTTTTTACCTTTTACATATTCTTCTGATCGCCTAAAATTGACCAATTTAATCAGTCAAAACTTATCAGAGGTTTTTGACCCCTTCAAGAAATATTTTAAGGTGACATTATCACAGATTGAACATATGCCGGTGCTTCTGGCCGGCTTGGATTATATTACCGGAGAGCATCCAGCGTTCCCACTTATCACGATGGGGCTTCCATCTAAGAGTAAAATCCTAGCAGGAGGGCTGGATGTGGAAGAGCATGTTCAAAAAACTGCTTTTTGCCCCATTGTCTTTCTCTTTCACTTATGTTATAATCTCAACCGCAGGGACTTATACAGCGGGGCGTAGCGCAGTTTGGCAGCGCGCTTGGTTCGGGACCAAGAGGCCGCGGGTTCAAATCCCGCCGCTCCGACCATTAATAATAGCAGGGAGTAATTCCCTGCTATTATTACATAAAGGCACTATAACATAATAATTATATATTAAGTTAACGCTTA
>DUQX01000005.1 GCA_012837615.1 Bacillota bacterium
GATGAGGGCTTCGACGCTGCGGGCCGAAGTTTCCTCTATCACCACCTGATCGGCCGCGGCAGCAAGGTTAAGATTCAGGCTGAAGACCTGGAGCGATACGACGAAAACATATATTCTCACCTGGCGGAGATGAACCGCGGCCGTGCCGAGCCGATTACCCTGCGCTACTTTCAGTATCTGGCTGTGCTCTATACGGAAATTTTCCTGGATCGCTATTTCAATCATCGGGCCCAGCTGCTTGCCGATCTGAACTCCTTTGTGCGCGAAAGGAACGCCGCCAAACTGCCCGGCGAACCTTTTGGCGAGGAGTTTGTTGAGTCCGACTTGACCAAACTAGCCTGCTGGATGGCGACCGGCAGTGGCAAGACGCTGATCCTGCATCTCAACTACTACCAGTTTCTGCACTACACTCCCGAACTGCCGGATAATATATTGTTGATCACGCCCAACGAGGGACTGAGCGAACAGCATCTAGGCGAATTGGCTGCCTCCGGCATCCCGGCCAGGCGCTTTGAACTGAACTCCGGTGGCCTGTATATGGGAGGTAAAAATACTGTACAGGTGATCGAGATCACTAAACTGGTGGAGGAAAAACGTGGCGGAGGAGTTAGCGTCCCGGTGGAGGTATTTGAAGGCAACAATCTTATCTTTGTGGACGAGGGGCATAAAGGCTCCGGTGGAGAGGCTTGGCGCGGCTATCGTGAAGCGTTGGGCGAGACAGGATTTACCTTTGAATACAGCGCCACCTTCGGGCAGGCGCTGAGCGCAGCGCGCAACGACCCGCTCACCGCGGAATACGGCAAGGCTATTTATTTTGATTACTCTTACCGCTACTTTTACAGCGATGGATTCGGTAAAGATTTTCGCATTCTCAATTTACAGGAAGACAGCCGCGTGGCACAAACCGAAATGCTCCTTTTGGGTAATCTGCTCTCTTTCTACGAGCAGCTGCGCATCTTTCAGGAACGGGCCAGTGAACTGCGTCCTTATAACCTGGAAAAGCCGCTGTGGGTGTTCGTCGGTTCCAGGGTGAACGCAGTCTACAGCGAGAACAGGGAGAAGCGAAGCGATGTACTGACTGTGGCGCGCTTTTTGCACCATGTGCTGGAAAACAAGGGCGATTGGGTGGGCCAAGGTATTCAAAAGTTGCTTGAGGGTAAAAGCGGGCTGGCTACTCCGGACGGCACGGACATCTTTACCGGGCGTTTTACAGCTCTGCGGGAAACCGGTCTTTCTGCACAGGAACTGTATGCGGATATTTTGGTGCGGATTTTCCATGCTCCGGCGAGCAGCGGCCTGCATCTTTGCGGAATTCGTAGCAGTGCGGGCGAGTTGGGACTGAAAGCCGGCGGCGCCGATGATTATTTCGGCCTCATTTATATTGGCGATACTAACGAATTTAAGAAGCTTGTGGAAAGTGACCGGGCCGGCATTGTTCTGGAGGAAGATGTTATTTCCGATTCTCTGTTCGATGATATTAATCGGCGCGATTCAAAGATCAACATCCTGATTGGCGCCAAAAAATTCATGGAAGGCTGGAACTCGTGGCGCGTCTCCAATATGGGTTTACTCAATATTGGTAGGCGGGAAGGATCGCAGATCATTCAACTTTTCGGCCGTGGCGTGCGGTTGCGCGGAAAGGACCGTTTGCTCAAGCGCAGTTCAGCGCTGGAGGGAACACATCCGCCGCGGTTGCGGTTACTGGAAACGTTAAACATCTTTGCCGTGAGGGCCAACTACATGGCGCAGTTTCGTGACTACTTGGAAAGAGAAGGGATAGAGGTTGATGCACCTGTTGAACTTCAACTTTCTATCCTGACTAATGATCAGTTTTTGAAACGAGGTCTGATCGTGCCGCGACTGGAAGAGGGGCGGGAATTTAGGCAAGAGACCTCCCTTCTGCTTGAAGCCGATCCGGTTATTCGATTCGCTGTGGATCTGTCAGTCAAAGCGCAGACCATAGAGAGCAGTGATACAGGGTTACAGATTACTGAGGTGCGCGGCGGAACTGGCCGCAACATTCCGGCAGAAAACCTTGCGCTGGTGAATTGGGAACAGGCCTACCTTGATTTACTGGCGTACAAGGAACGCAAAGGGTTGCAGAATCTTATTGTCCGCCCCGGGGTGTTGCCGAAGATCATCAAGGAAGGGAACTACACGTTGGTGGCGGATGAGGCTGTTACCAGGCCGTGTTCATTTGCGGAACGCTCTCTGCTCCAAGAGGCCATAGTCCGCCTTTTATGCAAATATGTTGATAGCTTTTACCGGTATAGGCGCGAGAAATGGGAAGAACAAAACCTGGTTTACAAAACCCTCGATAAAAACGACCTGAACCTGGCCTTTAACCGCGAGCTGGTGCGCGATGGTTCGGAGGGAATGTATATTCTCAAAGTACGGAAATCAGAGGCGAATCTGATCGAGGCCATATATAAACTCTATGAAGATCTAGACCGTTTGTTTAAACAGGAAACGGATGAACTACCTCGCCTCTACTTTGATCGGCACCTCTATCTGCCACTCTTACTGGAGAAAAGCGACAAGCTGAGTGCCGCCCCACAGGGGCTTGTAGATAGTGAAGCCAAATTCGTAAGGGATCTTAAAGAATACTGGGAAAAAGAAAAAGACAAGTCACTCAAGGGGAAAGAAGTTTTTCTCCTGCGCAATCTAAGCAGAGGCAAAGGTGTAGGCTTCTTCGAAGAAAGTGGATTTTATCCTGATTTTATCCTGTGGGTGGTAGACAGCAGAAGCCAGCGGATAGTCTTCATTGAACCACATGGAATGTTGCATGCCAGTGCTTACATTCATGATGAAAAAGCCCGGCTTCACGAGCGCCTGCCGAAGCTGGCAAAAGAGATAGAGAAGCGCAGCAAAAAGAAGGGCGTAAGTCTCGATTCCTTCATCATCTCCGCTACGCCGTATGATGATATGCGCAAACGTTATGATGACGGCACCTGGGACTTGGAGAAATTTGCCGAAAAGCACATTTTATTTCTCCAGCGAGATAGAGAATACGATTACATACAAACAATACTTACCGGCTAGCTGATAAGTCAAGGGGAGGTGACTTTGACTCACCGTCTCCCTTCGTTTCAAGACGCCGAGCAAATCAAGTGTGACAAACTAGCCTTGAAATCTCAGGATGCGCGGTGAAAGCCTTGAGGACATGGACAACCTCCCCCGACCCCGACCTCCTGGCCAAGGAAATAGTCAAAGACCCTGAAACAGCCCTCGAACAATTCACCGCCCTCCAGGAAGCCCTGGACTAACCTGGAGAATTTCGAGAGTGTTCTTGTTCTCAACCAATGAGCAAGGGGGACAAGGAACCTGTCCCCTTGTTCCTCCAGGAGCCTGTCCCTCTGTCCCTCTCCCCCTGTCCCTCCGGGACAAGGAGCCTGTCCCTCTGTCCCTTCTTCTGTCCCTTACAAGTCAATTTCCAACAATATAGGCGCGGAGTTTTCTTCCCACAAAAAAGAAGGCTTTGACGGTTTAAAACCCAAGCAACGTTCAGACAAGGGCCGAAGCCGTATTAGATGGTAGAAGATCCCGAATCTTTGAAGCTGCTCTTTTTAAAAAGCGAGAGTACCGGAAAGTCCGGCATGACGGAACAGTTTCCCTTAAAAATAACCTTTTCGAGGTGCCCCCGGTATACATCGGGCAAAAAATCGAGCTGCGCCATGATGAAGAGCTTCAAAAGGTCTATGTTTTCTCTGATGGTAAACAGGTAGCTGAAGCCAGAGCTGTGAACATGGCCGATAATGCCAGGGTTAAAAGGGAGAAACCGCCCCTTTGTTTTGCTGATCTGTTTAAAGGGGGGGATGACTGATGTACAGGGCTTTTTATTCCCTGAGCCGTGTGCCTTTCTCCAAGGAAAACGCTAATTGTTTTGTCTCCAAGAGCTTTGGTGAAGCCAGGGCCAGGCTAGAATATCTGCAAAAAACCCGGGGTATGGGACTTTTGGTCGGAGAGCCCGGTGCAGGTAAAACTTTTGTGCTTAAATCCGCATTGTGGTCGCTCCCCAAACTAATATAGTTGTGGAACATTTATTCGATGACTTTCCGCCGGAACGCAGTGTCAGTTACCGGTCAACCATAATATGGTATGAGTTGTAAAATGAACAACAAGAAGTTTTTGGCCTATACCGTGAAAGTTCATGGGAGCATTATAGAAAGTTTATTAAACACTAGGCCTTTCTAAACGTGTCGGAGAACCGTCCCCAAACTTGCAAACTTGCTTTAGCCGAGGGTGTTTTTTGCAACATGGCAGGAGAAATGCCATGAATTGAAGAACAATGGTTAAATAATATTATTTGTTATCAGGAAAGGGAGAAAATGTGGATTACGTTGAACGGATAAAGAAAGAATTGAAGGAAAGAGTTGAACCAGGAAAGGCAGAAATACTCTCTCGCTTTTTCCAGGCTTTCCCGGGGGGCTACGGTGAAGGAGATGAGTTTATCGGGGTAAGAGTACCCGAACAGCGCAAGGTGGCCAAGAAATATTACCGCGATATACCGCTTGCGGAGGCGGAGATGCTTTTACAGGAAAAAATTCACGAGTACCGCCTTACCGCCTTATTTATTCTTTGTTACCGTTTTGCGAAAACCTGTACGGAAGAAGAGCGAGAAAAGATAGTCAATCTCTACCTGAATAACCTGGATTATGTAAACAACTGGGATCTTGTAGATGCTTCGGCGGAAAAGATCCTGGGCCCGTTCCTGTTGGAAAGAGAAAAGAAGCTACTTTTTCGGCTGGCCGATTCAGGCCATCTTTGGAGGCAGAGGGTAGCGATAATCTCTACCTTTTATTTTATCAAGCATTGCCGGTATAAAGAAACGCTGGAATTGGCGAAAAAATATTTGACTCACGAGCACGATCTTATTCATAAGGCGACAGGCTGGATGCTGCGGGAGATCGGCAAGAGAGACTTTCAAACACTCTATTCTTTTCTCGTGGAGCACAGCCGGCAGATGCCCCGTACCATGCTTCGCTATGCGATTGAAAAACTTGATCCCGAGTTGAGGCGGAAGTTCATGAAAAAGTAAGTATGGCGGCAGCAAAAGAGGAAAATGCCACAGTTATGACAAATGATAAGGGTTAAAGTTAGTTAAAGTATAAAATGATATAGTCTCAGGCGAGCTTGGCTACTGGCCGAATATGCAGGCCTTTTGTATCTTCTATGGCCCGACGCCTGCCAGCAAGGGGCGCGAGATCAGGGCGGCCGGCCCCGTCAATGTTTTTGGAAAGGTAAAGGGCGACCTTACCCCTTTACAAGGTATTGAAGGATCAGTAAATGTTGAAGTAGAGAAAAGCCGGAAAGGATAATGTTCTCTATGTTGGGGGCACTGGAAAAAGAAGGAGCCGGATAAATCTCCAGCTCCATCTAAAGAAGAAATATTATAGGAAGAAATTCGCGACATTCTTAACAGATCGGAACCCTGCTCCAGCAACAATTTTTCATTTTACAATTTAGCTATTGTTTTACCGAAATCTACTGCTGATATTTGTGCATCTGCATCAGGATTCCATCGATTCCGAAAACCTTCCGACACAACTTCAAAACCGCATTTGTCATTAATTCGTTTATTAACAGATACCCTCTAGCGGTATCCCGTTGTGGATGCGCTGATGCTGATGATCGATCCGGCGGATTCAAGCAGCTGCCCTCCCGATGGGAACAAAAAGGACCTAACGGGAAAATCTATCCTAAATTCTTCTATCATCGTTGGTGCAGAGATGTTACGAAATCAATTCCTGCTTGAAAAGCTTTTTGTAGGTTTTGGGGCTCCCTGGTAATGCTACCTTTTTCATCGTAACCGCGAAAAAGGAGCGAGCCTTTCCTCTGAAAATTTGCGACATGGAAAAAGACTTCAACCACATCTTGAGCGCATTGATAGTGCTCTTTTTTCTTTAGTGCGCCAACAGAAATAAAGAAAGCATACTTCTTTCCCTCGTTAGGTATGAAGGGTTTTTTCAGCTTGAATTTGGCATACCACCAGCACTGGAAGCGGTCTATAAACATTTTTAATTGGGCTGGAATGGTTCCAAAGAAGATGGGGGTGGAGATCACCAGCCCCTCGCAAGATAAAAGTTTGGGATATATGAATTGCATATCATCTTTGAGAACGCATTTTCCTGTAGCGGCGCAGAGACCGCATGCCTGGCAAGGACGAAAGTTGAGGCCGTTCAAGCGGATTATTTCAGTTTCCCGTCCGGCTGTTGATGCTCCGCCAACGAAAGAGTTTAAAACCTGTTCGCTGTTGCCTCCCTTTCGTGGGGACGCAGAGATGGCCAATAGAGCCAAGGCCGAAACACCTCCTCGTGCGAGGAATAATGCGAGAAATAAAAAAATATAAAGCGGGAACATATAAACATATAGCATAGGATTACTTTTTATTTCGTCAATGGCAGGAAATTTCCTTTGTTGATATTGTTGTTATTTGTTGCTTTCAAATAATTAAGAGAAAAGGCTGGGCTATATGTCATCTTTTTCCGTTAGACTGAAGGTATGTTAAACAGTGTAAAACGAGGTGGGGATGGCAAAACGGTTATCATTGATTTTGCCCTTCAATGCAAATAATTTATTTTGATGAGTGATTTGAGGCCAGGGGGACGGTTGCCGCGTTCTCGAGCCGATAACTAGGGCAGGCTCTTGGCAAACTATGCAGGTAAATGGGGAAGGTAAAGCGAATTATCATAAGTGAAAAATAAGAGATAATGTGATAACGGGAGGGGCGTGTTTGTGCTGCCGGAAAAAATAGAAGCCGAATATACCAATAGAACCAAGCAGGTAAGCTCTTTCATCGTCATGGATATACTGGAAAAGGCACAGGAAATGGAAGCCTGTGGCGAAGATATCGTTCACCTGGAAATTGGGGAGCCTGATTTTGACACCCCACAGCCGGTGAAAGAAGCTGCCCTGCAAGCATTAAGTTCGGGAGATACCCACTATACCCACAGTCTGGGCAAATTGGCATTGCGGGAGGCTATTGCCGGCTTTTATGAGCGTAAATA
>DUQX01000006.1 GCA_012837615.1 Bacillota bacterium
ATTAATAAAGATAATTGCCGGTTCAAAAAAGTAGTTGAATTAATTGTTAACCGTGTAAGTAAAATACTGGATGCAGAGATGGCCGGGGTAATGCTTTATGATGAAAAAAGCAAGGAGCTGGTTTTACAAAAGCCTGCATTCGGGCTGGAAAATGATGAAGATATTAATGCTTACCGTGTACCTATAAACGGCAAAGGTAACGCTGTTAATGTTTTTTTAACAGGTGTGCCTTCGATTTCAAATAATACGCCTTCCGATCCAAGATTTTTAAAAAATTTTGTTTTAAAATACGGGGCCCGCAATACTATCACCGTTCCCCTGGAAGTGAATGCAAAACGCATTGGAGTTCTTCATGTTGATAATAAAAATTCGGGTGATTTTACGCAAAAAGATGTTGAACTACTTGGTTTACTATCCTCTCATATGGCTCTTCTTCTTGAAAACGCGGCTTATATAGAAAATGAAAAGATACAACAGGAACAGTTAAAAGAGATTAATGAGAATTTAAGCAATCAACAAAAAAAGTTAAGAAAATTAATGGATATACACGGTAAATTGATCCGGAAAGTCTTATATGGTGAAGGACTATCTGCAGTAACGCAAACTTTGACTGAGCTACTAAATTCTAAGGTAATTGTTGAGGATAAACATTTCAATATTGTATGTCAAGCCTCCCCGGTAAAAAAAGAATGTAATCTCGAGAGCTCTGAATGCTTGAAAAATATCAAAGATTACAGATCTATTAGCGTTCATTTAAGGGAAGCTGTTTTAAAGAAAAAGGCTGCCTGTATTTCTCCTTTACCGGAAGAAGGAATAAATTATTATCGTGTTTTAGTTCCTTTAATGGATAAGAACGGCATTCTTGGTTACCTTTCTGTATTGTTTAACAATGACTCATTTGGTGAATTTGATATGATTGCAATTGAGCAAGCTGCCCTGGTCGCTTCACTTGAACTTGTAAAAGAAAAAAACGCTTATGAAATTGAAGGAAGAATAAAGGGAGAGTTTTTAGATCTGCTGTTGCAAGGAGATTATAAAAATGAAAAAGAAATATTGGAACGAGCAAAGTTTTTAAATTATGATATTTCTGAACCTCAATTAGTAGCAATAATTAAAATACAAAAGAAGTCAAATACTAAAAAAGATCTATCTATATATTTACAAAAACCAATAAACAACACAATTTTTTTACTGAATAAAAGTTTATCCCAGTATATATTATTATTAAGAGGAAATGAGCTCATAATTTTATGTCCCGGTCATGAACAAGATAATATAAAGAAAAAATTAAAAGCTATTTGCGTAGAAATAGAAAAAAAGTATTCTTTAACAAGGGTTGTTGCCGGAATAGGCGAGCCGGTGAAAGAAATCCTAAAAATTAAAGACAGCTTTCAGCAGGCAAAAAGAGTTTTACAAGTAGCCGGCGTTTTCGATATGAAAAATGTTACCGCTTACAGTGATCTGGGTATCTATAATATAATATTTGGTATTAAAGAAAAAAGTATTTTGGAAAATTATGTAAAAGAAAAAATAGGGGCACTGCTAGAACATGATAACAAAAAGAAAGGTTCCCTTCTGTTAACTTTGGAAACTTTTTTAGCAACAAAAAGTATTATAAAAAAAGCTGCGGAAAAGCTATTCATACACGTTAAAACAATGGAATACAGATTAAAAAGAATTGAGGAGATACTTGGAATTGACTTATCCGATGCCGAAACATGTTTGGAATTAAATATGGCCATTAAGATCTACAAGCTCTTATGAGAGGCAAGTCGGGAGGGAAAATTATGATCCTGGTAAATACTGATTATATTCCTGGTAAAGAAATTGTCGAGGCTTTGGGCCTGGTACGCGGAAGCACTATCAGGGCTAAGCATCTGGGTAAAGATATTCTGTCCGGATTGCGCCATCTGATAGGGGGAGAGTTAAAGGAGTATGCCGAGTTGATCCGCGAAGCGAGGGAATATGCTTTACGGGCGATGGAAACTGAAGCGAAAGAACTCGGGGCGGATGCAGTCGTAAACATCAGGTTTGCTACATCTTCAGTAGCGCAGGGAGCTGCAGAAGTGTTAGCATACGGTACTGCCGTTAAGCTAAAGTAACAGCAAGAATACAATCGTGTACATATTCACAACCCCAAGCAAAATTTATTGCTGTGATTCGAATTATTTTCGGAAGTAAAGGAAGTAAAGAGAGTAAGAGATATACTTGAAAATGGAGTTACACAGAACGAAGACTATTGCTGTTCTCTCCAAATCCGATTGATTTGGAGTCACTTGTTTTTTGCGCTTTTTGTGTTATAATAATCATACAAAATATGCGCCCGTAGCTCAGAGGACAGAGCAACGGACTTCTAATCCGTTGGCCGCAGGTTCGACTCCTGCCGGGCGTGCCATAATGAACTAGCGTGGATGTCCATTTAATCGAGTATCAATGGACATCCATTTTTTTACATATAAACGGATAGATAAGAGCCTGGTTGAGGTAGATAATATCCCAGTAATATCCCAGAAGAATGGATGGCATCCAATTAATCCAAATCCAAAACCAAAAATGTGTATAAGGCAACTACTGGTAGAAATAATATTTTGCAGAATTGCAGACTGGGAATCAAACTGCCGGTTTTTCTTTTACTTGCATATTTCGAACATGTGTTCTATAATAAAAAGGGGGGAGTTAAGTGACATGCGTCCGAAGATATATAACCGGTTCGTTTGCAGTTCATTTATGTTGCCAGAGCATGTGGAGTCGTTGGATGAATATCATACAGGGGAGCAGCAGAAGGAAGCGGAATATGTACCTGAGGTTGATGAGCAGGAGTTGGAGATCTGGGGGTATTTGATAAGGCAGTCCTTAAATAAAGGCCACAAGATAACTATTACATGTTTAACCAACAGTGGCCGGGATACATTAACAGGAGTAGTTTGGGATGCCAGGAATTCTATTTTATATGTGAGGGATGAAATTACTGGAAAGAAAAAAACTGTCGCATTGGATAAAATATTCTCTGTTGAGGAAGGCTAAAGTCTCCGAAGAGAAGAAAAGCCTCTGCTTGGCATGGAAGAAACAGACATATGCCTGGCTGTTTATTCTCCCAAAATACAACGTGCCTGGACTCATCTTATTCATTTAGCAGGAAAATAAAGACGAATGTCGAATATTAATTATGTTAAGTATTATTTAAAGCCTAGTAGTTTTCAGTCCTAAAGAAAAGGGTTGGCTTACCGCCTTTTGTATAGCGCTGTAAAGGGTTGTCCAGTTCCATATAATACTGAATGCTAAAAAGAATACCGGAAAGTAAGATTGTAAAAAAGTAAGATTGTGAAAACTGGCAAGAAGGTAAGGCGATATTGGGCGATATTGTTTAAACAAAATATATTTGAACAAAACATTAACTATAAAAAAAATTGCCTTGACAAAAAAAAACCATTGTGAAATAATTGAGATCGGGAAACTATAATGATTACTGAAAAAATGGTTACCTAAAAACAAACGTTAGGTCGATAGTTTAGAAATTATGTTTATAATAAAGGAGTGAAAAATATGCACTAAAAAGTAAGTTTGCCTGAATTAACAAACCTGGCGAGGGGCGAGGTTAGAACGGAGCTGTTAGCAAAGAGATGAATTAATAAATGAGTTTTCTGAATAATGAAAAGCTTATTCTTCTTCTTCTTGTACTTAATCATTGTTCCTAGTAAAAACATACCTAGAGGTGTTGAAAAATGAGGTACGCAGAGACAGGGTATAATTTGGAAATTGATTTGTCTCGAGGAAACATTGAGAAGGTAGAAACCGACCCGAAATTGATGGAAAATTATTTGGGGGGCCAGGGTGTTGCTGCAAAAATACTTTGGGATAGGGTTCCTCCCGGCACAGACCCATTCTCACCCGATAATTTACTGATATTCAGCGCCGGCTTGTTACATGGCACTCCTGTTCCCGGTTGCAATCGTACCGCTGTAAATACCTTTTCTCCCCAGACGAACTTGCTTGCACATTCATTAATGGGAGGTTTTTTTGGGCCGGAATTGAAGCATGCCGGTTATGATCGTATAGTAATTAAAGGTAAGGCCCCTGATCTGGTTTATCTTTGGATAAATAATGATAAAGTCGAAATACGGGATGCTACCCACCTCCGGGGTAAAGGCACTCATGAAACAGCAAGGCTGATCAGGGAAGAGTTAAAAGAGCCGTATGCCCAGGTGGCCGCTATAGGTCTGGCAGGTGAAAACAGGGTTTATACGGCCAGCATCGAACACGGTTTTTCCAGCGCCGCCCGGGGACCGGGACCCGTAATGGGCGATAAAAGGTTAAAGGCGATAGCTGTTCGTGGAACTAAGGACGTTTATGTTGCTCATCCGGAAGAGCTTTTTCAGTTATGCATTGAATTAAGGAAAAAAATTGCCGAGAGCGATGATGTTGGGGATTGGATGGCGGTCGATGAAGATGATAGTTTCCACCACAACCATTTTGCCTGGGGAAATGCGCGGACGCGGCAAAAAAATTATTGGAGCAAAGAACTTCAAGAAAGATGGACAAGATGGAAGTATGATCACATGGACCGTCAGGTAGGTTGCTATAACTGTCCAAAGAAATGCGTTAATGTGATTTCTTGGCCGGGGCAGAAAAGGTTTGGCTATAAATGCTACGGAAAAGATACTTATCATATGGCGGCATTTAAGGAGCTGGACTATAGTTACCAAATACTCGGCCCTGCAATGGAATATGGGTTGGATTCATACTCGACACCGCAAGTTCTGGCTTTTGCTGTTGAACTCTACGAAGCCGGCATTTTAACGGATCAGGATCTACCTGATTTCCCGTCTGATAGCGGGGAGAGAATTCGCTACCTTCTCGAAAAAGTTGTCCGCCGGGAAGGAATTGGAGATATTTTGGCCAACGGCGTTTATCATGCTGCCCGCCAGATCGGCAAGGGTGCAGAGAAATACGATCACAATACCACAAAAAAATTTGAGCAGTTGCCCATTAAGCTGGGAAAACTGAATCCCCCTTATTTCCTCATGATCGCTACCGGCGAGAAGATGGCTATCACCCAGATTGAAGGCTCTTTTCCTCAGGATCCCATTCCTGATATGGAAGAAAGGCTAGCCTTTGTCAAAAAGTGGGAAGTAGTGCTGCCTGATGAGAAGTTTAAAAAATACTTTTTGGAATGGGAAAAACGCCATGAAATTTCTAATGAGGCGTCCTGTGCCATTACCGACTGGAATGAGGCAATGCATTACCTTGATGATTCGGCTGGGTTTTGTGGTTTCCTCTCATCATTTAGAGGCCAGTTTGGGGGGGGAGTGGTCTACCATATAAACAACATGCCGTATATTATTTCACTTGCAACTGGCATGGATCTTGACAAAGACGGATTATGGAGAATTTTCCAAAGAAATCGCAATCTTGTCAGGGCCCTTAATGTAAGAAGAGGCCTGAGAAGAGAGGACGAGAGGCCTCCTGAGGATCACTGGGCGGTAAGGGACCATGAATTTGAGCAAAAGCTTCTTGACGATTATTATACATTCAAGGGATGGACCAAGGATGGAATTCCTACCAAAGAGACGTTAGACAGCCTGGGGTTGGAATACGTAAGCGAAGACTTCCTGCGAAGAGGAATCTTGACTGGTAACGAAAGTACTCCTTCCAAAGAGACTCCGGCGCAAAAAGACGAAGAACTAAAGTCAGGGGGGCGCTAACCTTGAAGAGTGAGGTTGTAAAAAAAGTTGTAAAAACAATCAAAGTTAATCTTGATAAATGTAACGGTTGCCGGGCATGTGAGATGGCCTGCTCCGCATTTCACGCTGAACCGAAGTATAGCAGTATTAATCCGGCCAGGTCACGGATCCGCGTGGTTACTGATCCGCTGAACGATGAGTATGTTCCGATACGCGCCACTGATTATACTAAGGCCGGATGCGATGGCAGGCGCGTTTATACGATTAACGGGAAAGAATACAGCGAATGCAGTTTCTGCGGGACAATTTGCCCGACCAGGGATTTATTTAAAGATCCTGATTCCGGCCTTCCTCTTAAATGCGATCTTTGCAATAACGATCCCCCGCTTGAGGAGCCCATGTGCGTTCAGGCATGTTCGCTTGATGCACTGACTTATGAAGAAACGGAAGAGGAAGAAATTGAAGAATTAAAGCTGGATGAGATGGAGATAGGGTTAAAATCGTTGATTGACAAATACGGATTGCAGAAGCTGGCTGATAGCTTTGCTCGTATGTCACAAAAGGGTTAAAAACATTAAGAAGAAAGAAGGGATTAAATGTGGAGACTGAAGCCCCCTTCAAAGAGATAATTGAGGAGATACAAGAATATGGCGGAGAGACCTTCAAGTTCTGCTACCAGTGTGGGAAATGCGATACAGTATGTCCCTGGAATAAAGTCACGGATTTCAGCATGCGCAAGCTAATACGTGAAACCACCTTCGGTTTGCCCGAGGTAGAACTTGAAGAGGTCTGGCGTTGTACTACCTGTGGGAAGTGCGTTTTGCAGTGTCCCCGCGACGTAAGGCAGATTGATAACGTTGTTGCTTTACGCAGATTGGCTACAGGATACGGTGTTTCAAATGTTTTGCTAAAGCCTGTTCGTTCTGCCAGCGCGAGCCTTGCTGCAGAAGGCAATCCCTTCGTTCAAGACCGGTCAACAAGAGCGGACTGGGCTAAGGGTTCCAATGTTAAAAAGTTTACCGAAGAGATGGAAATATTATATTTCCCCGGCTGTCTTCCCAGCTATGATGCAAGATTAGGGAAGGTTGCTCAAGCCACAGCCTCCATTCTCAATAAAGCCGGTGTAGAATTCGGCATACTCGGCACCGAAGAGAACTGCTGTGGAGAAAGCATCCGTAAAACAGGCAATGAAGATCTGTTCAAACGCTTGGCCAAGGATAACATCAAAACATTTATTGAAAACGGGGTCAAAAAGATCCTTGTCTCCTCTCCCCATTGCTATCACACATTCAAAAACGAATATCCGGAATTCAGCGTAAATTTCGATGTTGTTCATATCTCCGAGTATTTATACGAGCTTATTCATGAAGGAAGATTGCAGATAAGCAGGGAATATGCGAAGAAAGTTATTTACCACGATCCGTGCTATCTTGGCCGCCATAACGGCATCTATGATGAGCCGCGGGAGGTTTTAAGACAAATACCGGGTTTAGAACTGCTTGAGATGGAGGAATCCCGTGAGGAGAGCCTTTGCTGTGGAATGGGAGGCGGCAGAATCTGGATAGATACCAAAATGGAAGAGCGATTTTCCAACCTCAGAGTAGAAGAAGCCGTCAGGCTTGGCGCCGGGGTGCTGGTTACCTGTTGCCCCTATTGCATCGATGCCTTTGAAGAGAGCAGATTGGGCCTAAATTATGAAGATACCATAGAGGTTAAGGATATCACGGAGATCATCCAGGAAGTGATTTAAGGACCGGGCACATAAACCTGATGAGGTGATAGAAAGTGGAAAAAGAACTGATGGAAAAAGAATTTGAAAGAATTAAAGCACAGCTTATAAAAAGCCTTGCGGGCAGCAATATGGGAGACGTGATGGTTGTCGGCGGAGGCATTAGCGGCATTCAGGCATCATTAGATCTTGCAGCAGCAGGTTTTAAGGTTTACCTGGTTGATAAAGGGCCCGCTATCGGTGGCCATATGGCCCAGCTCGACAAGACCTTTCCTACCAACGAATGTTCTATGTGAATTCTCTCGCCCAAACTGGTCGAGGTCGGCCGGCATAAAAATATAGAAGTCCTTACCTATACTGAAGTTGAGGGTGTAGAAGGGGAGGCAGGAAACTTTACCGTAACTTTGACTAAAAAGCCCAGATATGTGATAGAAAGCAAATGCACGGGTTGCGGTACCTGCATGGAAAACTGCCCGGTTGTATACCCTGATCAATTCAACCAGGAGATCTCCAAAAACAAAGCTATCCATATCTATTTTTCACAGGCAATTCCCCTTGTTGCCTATATTGACGAAAGCTGTCTTTATCTTTCCGAAAAAACATGTACCATTTGCGAAGGGGTATGTGAGAATGATGCCATAGATTTCAGCCAAACTGCGGAAAGGATGGAGGTAAAAGTAGGGGCTGTAATACTGGCTCCCGGCTTTGAGCCGTTTGATCCCAAGCTAAGGGCTGATTATGGCTATGGGAAATATGAAAATGTAGTTACCAGTATGGATTTTGAGCGGATGCTGTC